>CALFSF010000340.1 GCA_937917025.1 uncultured Paraburkholderia sp. | reverse complement strand
GTCGCGACGAACATCAGCTTGAAGTCGTTCAGATACGCGATCATCGACGCCTGCTGGTTGATCGTCTGATCGAGCAGCGCCATGTTGAGGTTCGAGCCGTTCTGAAGCATCGGCCTGATAGCCGGGTTGAACACCGTCACGTTGGCCGCGAGGCCCGCATGCGCGATCTGCGTGTTGCGCGTCACGAGCGTCTGCACGATCGAAATGCCGATACTGCTGCCGATATTGCGCGCGAGGCTGTAGGTGGCGGTGCCGTCCGCGCGCAGGTCGGGCATGAGCGTCGTAAACGTCAATGCACTTAGCGGCACGAACACAAGGCCAAGACCAAAGCCCTGAATCACGCCCGGCCAGACGATGTCGGATGCCGACAGCACGATCGTGTATTGCATCATCTGCCACAACGCGAACGCCGAGATCAGGAAACCGGCAAGCAGGAGCACCCGCGCGTCCACGCGTTTGAGCATTTGCCCCGCGATCAGCATCGCGACCATCGTGCCGGCGCCGCTCGGCGCGGTGACGAGGCCCGTCGTCGCGACGGGATAGTTCATCAGATTCTGCAACATCGGCGGCAGCAACGCGCGCGTCGCGTACATCACCGCGCCGATCACGAAGATGAAACACGTGCCGGTGGCGAAATTGCGGTCCTTCAGCAGTTCATAGCGGAAGAACGACTTCGCGCCCGCGGTTGCGGTATGGACAAGAAAGAACGCGAACGCGACGACAGCGAGCAACGCCTCGATACGGATTTCCAGCGAGCCGAACCAGTCGAGCTGCTCGCCGCGATCGAGCATCGCCTGCAACGCGCCGATGGCGAGACTCAAGGTGGCGAAGCCGAATGCGTCGAATTTCGCGTCGCGTCTGGCCGGGCGCGAAGGTAGGAACGTCAGAACGCCGAACAGCGCGAACGCGCCGATCGGCACGTTGATGAAGAACACCCAGCGCCAGTTGTAGCTGTCGGTGAGCCAGCCGCCGAGCGTCGGGCCGAGAATCGGGCCGACCATCACGCCCATGCCCCACACCGCCATCGCCTGGCCCTGCTTTTCGCGCGGATTGATGTCGAGCAGGATCGACTGCGACAGCGGCACCAGCGAAGCGCCAAAAACACCTTGCAGCAGACGCGACGCAACGATCTGAGTCAGCGTTTCCGAAAGCCCGCACAACGCCGAAGCGATCGTAAAGCCCGCAATCGCGAACGCGAGCAGCCGCTTCACGCTCAGGCGGTCCGACAGCCAGCCGGTCAGCGGCGTGGCGATCGCCGCGGCGACGATATACGAGGTCAGCACCCACGTGATCTCGTCCTGCGAAGCGGACAGCGTGCCCTGCATGTGCGGCAGCGCGACGTTCGCGATCGTGCTGTCGAGCGTCTGGATGAGCGTCGCGAGCATGATCGAGATGGTGATCATGGGCCGGTTGAGCGCTGCCGCC
Source organism: uncultured Paraburkholderia sp. (assembly GCA_937917025.1). Classification (GTDB taxonomy): domain Bacteria; phylum Pseudomonadota; class Gammaproteobacteria; order Burkholderiales; family Burkholderiaceae; genus Paraburkholderia. The sequence goes on along the minus strand of CALFSF010000340.1, from coordinate 1,135 downwards.
GCGCCGTCCGGCTGTGTTTCAGATGACATGAGGGGAGATCAAAAGAAGCGTCCAGAATAGTAAGCATGCTTATTATATAGATCGCCTCGCGATACGCAATCGGTATAGGCGATAGCCGCGTTCGCTGCTTTCATCAGGCAAGGCTTCGTATAATTGGCCGATGAAAACCCCATTTGAACAGCGCTTCGGCTTTCTGGTGTCGGACGTCGGACGCCTGTGCGGCAAGCGTTTCGACGATCTCGCGAAGTCGTCGCTCGATCTCACGCGGGCGCAGTGCCGCGCGCTCGCCTACCTGTCGCACTACGGCGACGTCAACCAGGCGCGCCTCGCGGATCTGCTCGAAGTGGCGCCGATTTCCGCGGGCCGGCTGCTCGACCGCATGGCGGAGGGCGGCTGGATCGAGCGCTCGATGAACCCACGGGACCGCCGCGAACGGCAGATTCGCATGACGGGAAAAGCGGAACAGACGCTCGGCCGCGCTCGCGTCGTGGGCGATGAAGTCGCGGCCGAAGCGCTCAATGGTTTTAGCGAGGAAGAAGCGCAGCAGCTGATTTCGCTGCTGCAGAGGGTGCGCGACAACCTGAGTACGATCGTCGATAGTTGAGCGGGGCTTTGCGGATGCCAGTCATGCCGCAATCGTGCCCAGGCCCGGCGACTTACGCGAGCGAAGCGTCCGCCAAACGGAACGACGCGTGCCAGCCCAGCTGCTCGCGTGCCTTCGTGGTATCGACGTCGCCTTCGGGTTCAGCGATATTGAACACCCCTTCGCTATCGAGCTGAAGGGCAAGCAGCACGGCGTGCGCGGCGGCATCCACATGCACGCGGGGCGTGGCGGGCGGTGCATCGAAACCGGTGCCGGGGCCGTAGAAGCGCCCATAGCGCAGCACGGTTCCGCGCATGTCCGGCGTGCGCAGCGTGAGTTCCTCAAGCGCGACGATGCCGCCGATGGTCGTCGCCTAAGGCGCCTGCGGATCGAGATCGAGCGGCGCGGTTTCGATGAACGGCGCCGCGCCCTGGGCATACAGCCACGCGATGCTTTGCGAAATCATCCGGTGGCACCCGGCTTCCAGCGCGGCATTCACGAGGTTGCGCGTGCCCTTCGTGCGGATCGCCGCGTTACGCACCACGGCTTCGG
>CALFSF010000339.1 GCA_937917025.1 uncultured Paraburkholderia sp. | reverse complement strand
CCACATGCGGCCGGCCTGCTTCATCTTGCCGGCGAGATCGCCCGCGTCGTCGCCGAGACCCCAGAAATAGTCGGCACGCACGCCGCCTTTGATCGCCGAACCGGTGTCCTGTGCAAACACCAGACGATTCAGCGGCGAATTGGTCAGCGGACGCGTCGTTTGCAGAAACACCGGCGTGCCGAGCGGAATCGAAGCCGGATCGACCGCAATGGAACGCTCCGGCGTCAACGGAACGCCCAGTGCGCCAATCGGACCGTCGGCGCCACTCTGCGAAGCCGCGTCGCCCGTGGGCATTTCGCGGAAGAACACAAAACGCGGATTCGTATCGAGCAACGCGTCGACCTTCGCCGGATTCGAACGCGCCCACGCCTTGATGCCCTGCATCGTCGCCTGCGAGGGTGTGATCTCGCCGCGATCCAGCAGCGAACGGCCAATCGATTTGTACGGCTGGTTGTTCGTGCCGCCACACACGACACGCATCACGCTGCCATCCTCCATCACGATTCGCCCGGATCCTTGCACCTGCAGGAAGAACGCTTCGATTGGATCGTCGACCCACACCAGTTCGTTGCCTGTCAGCACCCCGCTACGTTCGAGCTGCGCGCGCGCCGGCAGCGGCGCGCCGGCACGATAGCCAGCCGGCCAGTGGTACAGCGCCGTCTGATAGACGCCGTGCCGCACGCGCGAACCGCGCAGCAACGGCTCGTAATAGCCGGTCACCAGACCATCGAGCGTGCCGTCGGAATTGGCAAACTGAAAAGGCGTGAAATACGTTTCGAAGAATGTGCGCGCACCTGCGACATCGAGGTCGTCGAGTTGCGTTGCCGCGGCACACGCCCGCTGCCAGTTCGGCTGACGCGCGAGCCGGGTGCAATTCTGCCGGAGCGCGGCCGCTGCGCCGATCAGTGAATCGTCCTGCCAGCCCGGCACCTGCTGCCATGCGACGGGCGTAAGCCGCGTCGACGCGATCTGGCCAGGAATGATCGCGGCGCCCGTCGGCGGCGAGGAAGGCCGCACCGACACACCGCCGCCGCACGCTGCCAGCATCGCCGCCACCGCCACCGCGCCACCCCAGCCTGCGGCCGTGCGGACAATACGCATACAATGTTCGTTCTTGATGGAAACCGCCATGTCTGATCTGTTCGACGAATACCCGATGCTGATATTTGCGCTGGAGTCGCTTCTGGCGCTGTTCCTGCTGATTTTCATCGTTGTCTGGACGTCGTCCGGCAAGAAGAAGCAGGCACGGAACGCACAACATGCACGGAAGACCCCGGGCGAAAACAGCGACAACCAGCAGCCGCAGCCGTAAGCCTTACGGTTGAAAGGGCCGCTTGCCGGTTCAATGCAGCGTGCGCGGCATGCGCAACATGAACTCGGGCACGGTTGCCTCGAAGCGTTCGCCGTCTTCCGCGACGCAGAAATACTCCCCGCGCATCGTGCCGACGGGCGTTGCGATCAACGCCCAGCTCGTATATTCGAACTGCTCGCCGGGTTTGAGCAGCGGCTGGTGGCCGACCACGCCAAGGCCCTTCACTTCCTGCACGTGATCTTCGCTGTCCGTGATGACCCAGTGGCGCGCGATCAGTTGAGCCGGCACCTGCCCGCTGTTGCGGATGGTCAGCGTGTAGGCGAACGCATACTTGCGGCGCTCGGGATCCGATTCTTCGGGCAGATACGCGACCTGCGCCGATACGCTGAATTCGTACTGGCTCATCCTGGTTCCGGTGTGAATACAAGCTGCGGGAAGCCCATGCGCCAATGGTTTGCGGTCTGTCGGCGGCTAGCGGCTCTGGTTTCGCATTCTGCTTGATGCAGCGGACGCCCGCAACCAGCTATCCCGTCCGGACAGGGGTTTCTCAGCGTGCAAACCGGTAAAATAGCGATTTCCGCCTCTCACTCTCCTCACGTCATGACGCAATTCAGAATCGCTCCCAGCATCCTGTCCGCCGACTTCTCACGGCTCGGCGAAGAAGTCCGCAACGTCGTCGCCGCGGGCGCCGACTGGATTCACTTCGACGTGATGGATAACCACTACGTACCGAACCTGACCATCGGCCCGCTCGTGTGCGAGGCGATCCGCCCGCACGTGCAGGTGCCGATCGACGTGCATCTGATGGTGCGCCCGGTCGACCGTATCGTGCCGGACTTCGCGAAAGCGGGCGCAAACGTGATCAGCTTTCACCCGGAAGGCTCGGATCACATCGACAGAACACTGTCGCTGATCCGCGATCATGGCTGCAAGGCCGGCCTCGTGTTCAACCCGGCCACGTCGCTCAACTATCTCGATCACGTGATGGACAAGCTCGATCTCGTGTTGATCATGTCGGTGAATCCGGGCTTCGGCGGCCAGTCGTTCATTCCTGAAGCACTGAACAAGCTGCGCGAGGCGCGAGCCCGTATCGATGCATACAAGGAAAAAACCGGCCGTGAAATCCATCTCGAAGTGGACGGCGGCGTGAAGGTCGACAACATCGCGGAAATCGCAGCGGCAGGCGCTGACACGTTCGTGGCAGGCTCGGCGATCTTCGGCAAACCCGACTACAAGACTGTCATCGACCAGATGCGCTCAGCACTTGCCCAGGTCAAGCATCCGTCGCCCAGCAAATGAGTCACCACGCGCGTCTGCCACCCATACCCA
>CALFSF010000338.1 GCA_937917025.1 uncultured Paraburkholderia sp. | reverse complement strand
AACGTCTGCAGCGTGTTGCGTTCGAGTTGTATCGCGCTGCGCAGCGCGTCGCTGGCGTTGCGCAACGGCGGCTCGGTGCGCAGCGCGAGCAGATGCGTGAGCGTCTGCGGAAAATCGTCGCGACGCACCCACGTTGCGTATTCGATGCGCGGATGGTTGTCGGTCACGGGCTTCGCATCGGCCGCGTAATACTCGAGTCCCGCGCGATCCGTGATCCATGTGCCGAGCAGCGCGGCCGGCGAGTCGATCCCGACCTCGCGCAGCGCCGCCGCGACCGAAGGCTGGCTGAAGCGGGCCTGAATGCGCGTCGCGTCGAGTTCCATCGGCTGCATCGAGCCGACCAGCATCATCTCATGCAGCTCGGTCGTCCAGAGCGACGCGTACGGAAACACCTGCACGAAGCTCTTGATGAGCGCGCGCGTGTCTTCTTCGTTCTGCGTCGGCAGCGGCAGCCATTGCGCGACGATGCCGCCCGCCTGAAGACGCGACGCCGCGAGCGTGTAGAAATTCGTCGAGTACAGGTTCACCACGCCAGCCGCCGAAGGCGGCGGCGGTTCCAGCGTGATCAGGTCGTAGCGCTGCGTGCTGCGCAGCAGTTCGCGGCGCCCGTCGCGCAGACGGATGTCGATGCGCGGGTCGGTGCTCATGCCGTAGTTGCCCTTGAATCGCGGCACCGCGCGTTTGACCGCGGGCAGCAGTTCGGCGACCACGCGTTGATCGAGACCGGGATAAGCGAGCAGGGCGCCGCCGGTGATGCCGGTGCCGAGGCCGATCACCATCGCCGAGCGCGGTGTGTCGCGATGGATGATGAGCGGCAGCAGCGCCTGCAGGCGCATGTAGCGCAGCGACGTCATCGCGTCGCCGGAATTCGACACGCCCTGAATGTAGAGACGCCGGAACGGATGCTCGCCGCCCGACTGTTCGACGACGGCAACCGTGCCGCCCGCGCTTTCCTCGTAGAACGAGAGCGTGCCGCCACGCGCTTCGGTCAGCAATGAGGCGAGCCGGTTCGCTGGCGTCAGCACGCCTGTCGCGACCGCGAGCAGCGCCAGTGCCGCGACGCTCCAGCGCGTGACGCGTGCGGTGCCAGCCAGGTGCGAGCCGTCGTGCGCCACGCGCGAGCCACTGGGTGATACGCGCGAGCCACCCCACGCAGCGACGACGCCCACGACCGCCGCCGCAACCGCAAGCGCCGCGAGCGCGCGCACGAGACCGAGCACCGGCGCGAGCACGAAGCCCGCGATCACCGTGCCGGCGATACCGCCTGCCGTGTTCAGCGCGACGACGGCGCCGACGTCGCGCCCCACGCGCCGCGCGTCCACGCCAAGGCGCAGCGCGAACGGAAACGCGGCGCCGAGCAGCAGTGTCGGGATGAACACGATACACAGGCCCGCGAGTGCAAAACGCGCGCACATCGCGGCGAGCAGGCTGCCGGTCGATTCGAACACCATGGCCGCCGCGGCCGACTGGCCTTGCAGAAGCCATCCACCGAGGCCCGCGATCTCGAGCAGCGCGACCACGCCCGCCGACGCGATCAGGATCGCGAACACGCCCCACGGGTCGCGCGCGCGATCGACGTAACGCGAACCGGCGGCGCTGCCGAGCACGAGACCGCACAGGTAGGTGGCGAGCACGATGGAAAACGCGAAACTGCGCGTGCTGATGAACTGCACGATGGCCTGCGACCAGACCACTTCGTAGCCGAGCGCGATGCCGCCCGCACGCGACTTCATCGACGGCGTCGTGGCACTGGCTCGACCTTTTTGCTACGCACGACCAGCAGGGCCGCTGGTATTTCGACCACGGCGATTACAAGGCAGCGGCCGCATACTTCGACGATCCGATGTGGAAAGGCCGCGCGCAGTATCTCGACGGCGACTATGCCGCCGCGTTGCAATCGTTCTCGCGCCTGAAAACGGCGCAGGCGTATTTCTACATCGGCAACACGCTCGCGCATCTCGACGATTACGCGGGCGCGCTCAACGCATATGAAAAGGCGCTTGCGATGCAGCCCGCGTTTCGCGAGGTCACCGACAATCGCGACCTGACGCGCAAGCTGCTCGCCGAGCCGCAACAGGAGCCGCAAAAGGACGAGGAAGACGAAGAGTCGGACGAAGTGAAGATCGAGAAGAAGAAAGGCAAGCTCGCGCAAAGCACGCTGATCGCAACGCCTTCGGAGGACGTGTGGATGCGAAGCCTCAACACGTCGCCAGCGGTGTTTTTGCGGCAACGCTTCGAGCAGGAGTCGGGTACTGATACCACGGGGGCTGCGCAATGAGGCTGCCGCGATCGATCCGCCTGCTGCTTGCCACGACGTGCGCGATGGTCGTGCTGCTCGCCACGGGCTCCGCGCGCGCCGATACCGCACCGCGGTTGCTGGCGCGCGCGCATCTCGAACCGGCGGGACCGGTGGTGGCGGGCACGCAGGTCAAACTGGTCGTCGATCTGCTGACGACCACATGGTTCACCGAGGCGCCGGCCCGGCCGCTCTTCACCGTGCCGGGCGCGATTGTCAGCCTGCCCGACGAGCAGGCTGACAATCTGCACGAGGTGATCAACGGCGTGAGCTGGTTCGGCGTGAGCCGCGTGTACCGGATCGCGCCGCAAACGGCGAAGACGTTTGACATTCCGCCCGTGACGATCGATGTCTTCCCCGGCGGCATGGCCGGCGCGACGGGCGCATCGAAACTGACGACGCCGCCGCTCAAACTCGTCGCGACGGTGCCCGCGGGCGCCGAGGGCATGCGCGTGTTTTTTCCGACGCCGAAGCTCACCGCGACACAGAAAATCGAGCCATCGGCGTCGCGCGTGAAAGTGGGCGACGCCATCACGCGCACGATTACACAGACCGCTGCGGGCACCGAATCCATGCTGATCCCGCCGGTCTATTTCGAACCGGTGGCGGGACTCAAGCAGTATCCGAAGCCGCAGGCGACGAAGAACATCGTGCAGGATCGCGCGGGGCTCGTCGCCGGCGAGCGCACCGATACGATGACTTATGTCGTCAATCGAAGCGGGCGCTATACGCTTGCGCCCGTGACGATCGAATGGTGGAACACCACGACGCAGAAGAAGGAAACGATTGTGCTGCCCGCCGTGAATTTCTCGGCGGTCGCGGTAAGGGAAAAGCCGCTCTTCGATATTCCCGTCGACGCAATCGAAAGGGGCGCGGCGCACCGCATCGTCGTGATCGACCGGACACAGGCTGTGATCGCGGCGCTCGTGCTGGCCGCTGTGCTTGCGTTGGTGTGGGCGTATCCGCGGCTACGCGCGTGGATCGCGCGCCTGAGCGCTTCGGTTGCGACGGCGCGCAGACGGTATGCGCAGGGCGACGCGCCGGCCTGGCGGGCGTTGCGACGCGCGGCGCGCAATGGATCGTTGAAGGAGACGATTCCGCCGCTTTATCGATGGATGGATCGAAGTCCGGATTTCGCGCACCCCGCGCGCGTCGATACCATCGATGCCACGCAAGGTGCGCCGCTCGAGCGGTTGATCGAGGCGGTCAGGGCATACTATGCGGGCCGCGCGGGCGCTTCGCTGCAATGGAACGAGACGGAGGCGGCACTGCGTCGCGCGACGAAAAAGGCCCGCGAAAAGCGCGCGGAAAAGCCACCGCTTCCGCCGTTGAACGAGTACTGAACCGCACACAGCCTAGCTGTGCAACGTGGTGAAACAGAAGGAGGGTGTCGTGATACGCAAGCTGCTCAATGCGTCGCGCCTGCAGACGGAAGTGAGCCGGCGCATTCATCGCATTCATGAAATCGTCGAGGACGGCGTGAAAATCAGCGTGCCGCGTCCGCGGAAGACGGAGCCCGATGCGTCGGGCTGTAACTGGACCATGAAGCACTTCGGCGGCGCGATCGGCTACGAACGCGACATCGAAACGGTGCTCAACGCAGTTCGCGCGGAATACAACCTCTCCGACGTGGAGGAGAAAGACGGATCGAACCTTTTTCCTGGCTTGCCCGATTCCGGTTGAACGAGTTTTGAATCTTCTATCGCACGCTCCCGCGATTGACGCGGGAGCGCGTGGTTGCCTGATGGATTCAACTCAATGCGGAGGCGGCTGTCCGGAATGACCGCCACCTCCGCCATGGCCCTGCGGCGGCCCAGAATGACCGCCGCCACCATGGCCTTGCGGCGGGCCGGAATGACCGCCGCCGCCACCATGTGAGGGAGGGGGTCCGGAGGGATGTCCGCCCCCGCCATGGCCCTGCGGCGGGCCGGAATGACCGCCGCCACCGCCATGTGAGGGAGGGGGGCCGGGCGGGTGTCCGCCTCCGCCGTGCCCTTGCGGTGGCCCGTTGTGCCCCGGCGGCGGTCCACCATGTGAGGGCGGCGGACCCCCGTGCCCGGGCGGCGGGCCGCCATGCCCCGGCGGCGGTCTGCCATGTCCAGGCGGGCCTCCATGAGCCGGTGGCGGAGGCGGCCGATGTTCCCAGCGCGGCTCATCGTGGTACCACGGACGATCGCGGTAATAGCGCCCCCAGTACGTGCCGATCGAGAACGTCACGATCGGAAAGCCGATGGTCGGCCCGTAGGTCATGACCGGCACGTTGCTGCCCTGATACGGGTAACTGAGATTGCCGCCGTAGACCCAGCCACGCACGTTGGACACCATGACGTCGCACCACGAATAGCCGCTCACGCAGCCCATCACCTGCACGGGCACGCTGCCCGGCAACTGCGAGACCACTGGATACTCCTGCGATGGCCCGGCATACAGATTGACCGGACTGTTCGTGTACGCCTGCGCGGGCTGTCCGTAAGATGCCCCGGGCAGCATCAGCAGTGCGGCCGCGCCTGTGCACAGGCCGCTGACAATTGGCTTTCGCATTCTTCCTCCCATGACGGACTCCGTCGCGAAGTCCTGTTTTTTGTTACCGTAGTGACAAGCACGGTGCGCGCCTGACCCGTCGCGTCCGCCATTTCCTGTTTGTCTCCCCCACACCCACTGGAGTTCTCCCATGATGAATCGAGACGATCCCGTATGGCTCATTACAGGCTGCTCGACCGGATTCGGCCGTGAACTGGCAAAGCTCGTGCTGGAGCGCGGCTGGCGCGCCGTCGTCACGGCACGCGACGCATCGAAGGTACAGGACATCGCCAAAGCGCACAAAGGGCGCGCGCTGGTGCTCCCGCTCGATGTGACGAAGCGCGGGCAGATCGATGACGTCGTCACGCAGGCGACGCAGCAGTTCGGCCGCATCGACGTGCTCGTGAACAACGCGGGCTACGGTTATCTCGCCGCGAACGAGGAGGGCGAGGACGACGTCGTTCGCGCAATGTTCGAGAACAACGTCGAGCCCGGAGTCGTGCCCTTGATGCAGTACGG
>CALFSF010000337.1 GCA_937917025.1 uncultured Paraburkholderia sp. | reverse complement strand
CACGAACTGCCTTGCGGAGCAGGAGAAGTTCTACCAGGAACTGCTCGGCTTCGAGATGTCGGACCGTTATCCGGGCCGTGGCGCGTTCATGCGCTGCGCGCCCCACGGCGGCCACCACGACATCTTCCTGCTCGCGCTGCCGAACGGCAAACGCGGCCTGAACCACGTCGCGTTCACCGTGCGCGATATCCATGAGGTGTTCGGCGGCGGCATGCACATCAGCCGCTGCGGCTGGGAGACGCAACTCGGGCCGGGACGTCATCCGGTGTCGTCCGCCTACTTCTGGTACTTCAGGAATCCGGCCGGCGGCCTGATCGAGTACTACGCCGACGAGGACATGCTGACGCCCGAATGGCAGCCGCGCGACTTCGAACCCGGTCCAACCGTGTTCGCCGAATGGGCCATCGACGGCGGCATCGACGGCAACACGCGCCGCCAGAAAAACGCGGACGCGCCGCAAGGCAAGTTCATGACGGAGCAGAAAAAATGACCCTCGATGCAACCCCGGAAACCGGCGACGCACCACAAACGATCGTCGTGATCGGCGGCGGCCAGGCCGCTGGCTGGATCGTGAAGACGTTGCGCAAGGAAGGCTTCGAAGGCCGCCTCGTGATGATCGCCGACGAGATTCATCTGCCGTACGAGCGCCCGCCGCTGTCGAAAGCCGTGCTCGCCGGCGAAGCCGGCATCGACACCGTGCGCATCATGAAGCCCGACGATTTTGCCGCACTGAACGTCGAGACGTGGCAGCCGGATTGCGCAACGTCGATCGATCGCGAAGCACGTGTGGTGCGCACCCGTTCCGGCCGCGAGATCACGTATGACCGGCTCGTGATCGCAACCGGCGGCGCCGCGCGCCGCCTGCCCGATGCGCTCGTCAAGACCTCGCACATCACGTATCTGCGCACGCTCGACGAAGCGGTCGCGCTCGGCGAACGGTTGCGTCGGAGCCAGCGCGTGCTGGTAATCGGCGGCGGCTGGATCGGACTCGAAGTGGCCGCGACCGCGCGCAAGCTCGGCGTCGAGGCCGCCGTGGTGGAAGGCGCGCCGCGCCTGTGTGTCCGTTCGCTGCCGCCCGCCGTATCGGATTTCCTGCTTGAACTGCATCGCGCGAATGGTGTCGACGTGCGGCTCGCCGCAGCGCTCGTTTCGCTCGACGATCACCCCGACGACGCGAATCGCGTGCGCGCCACGCTCGCCGACGGCACGACGCTCGACGCGGATTTCGCCGTCGCCGGCATCGGTCTCGCGCCGCACACGGCGATTGCCGAGGCAGCGGGACTGCCGGTTGCCGACGGCATCGTCGTCGATGAATTCGGCGCCACCGCCGACCCGCGCATCTTCGCGTGCGGCGACGTCGCCAATCATCCGAACGCGTGGCTCAAGCGCCGCGTGCGGCTCGAATCGTGGGCGAATGCGCAAAACCAGGCCATCGCCGCCGCGAAAGCGGTGCTCGGCACGAAGGAAGCCTATGCCGACATCCCGTGGTTCTGGTCGGATCAGTACGACGTGAACCTGCAGATTCTCGGCGACATCCCGCCGGATGCGGAACTCGCGGTGCGCGGCAACGTGCAGCAAAAAAGCGCGACGCTGTTCTATCTGCAGGACGGCAACCTGCGCGGCGCGATTGCGATCAACACGCCACGCGATCTGAAGATCGCGAAGAAATGGATGAACCAGGGGCGCGCGGTCGATCTCGCGACGCTGACCGACGCCGGCAAGGCACTCGCGTAATTCCAGCTATGGACAGGACACCAGGCATGAGAACCATCGACAACACCATTGAATATCGAGGCGGCGCCGGTGTCTCCGGTCCCGTCACTCGCGGCTCGATCATCGCGCGGCTCGAGCGGCTGCCGGGCAACGCGATGCAGGTGCGCGCGCGTATCCTGATCGGCCTTGCCACGTTTTTCGACGGCTTCGACGTCATCGCGATCGCCGCGACGCTGCCGATCCTGATCCAGAAATGGCATTTGACGCCGTGGGAAATCGGCTTTCTGATTGCATCGGGTTCTGTCGGCCAGCTGTTCGGCGCGTTCCTGTTCCCGTGGCTCGCTGAGCGGAATGGACGCGTTCGCGCGATCGCGTGGAGTTCGGGGATCATCGGCGTGACGAGTATCGCGTGCGGTTTTGCGCCGACGTTCGCCGTGTTCGTCGCGTTGCGCGTGATTCAGGGCTTCGGGCTTGGCGGCGAACTGCCGGTCGCCGCGACTTACATCAACGAGATCAGCCGGGCCCACGGGCGCGGCCGCTTCGTCCTGCTGTACGAAATCGTGTTTCCGATCGGGCTGCTCGCGTCGAACGCACTGGGCGCGTGGATCGTGCCGCGTTTCGGCTGGGAAGCCATGTATTTCATCGGTGGCATGCCGCTGATCCTGTTCTTCGTGCTGCGCAGGCTCGTGCCGGAATCGCCGCGCTGGCTCGCCGAACGCGAACGGATGACCGAAGCCGACACCGCTGTGCGCGCATTCGAGCGCGCGACGAAGGGGCCGCTCGCGCCGGTGGCGCACGCCGCCGAATTCGACGCGCTCGCCAGTCGCCATCCGAAGCGTCGCATGAAGGACCTGTTTGGTCCCGCGTATCTGAAGCGCACGATGGCGGTCGCGATGCTGTGGATCACGTGCGGCTTCATCCAGTACGGTCTGTCCACCTGGCTGCCGACGATCTATCGCAATGTCTATCACGCGCCGTTGCAGCTCGCGTTGAACCTCGCCGTCGCGGCCTCGGTGCTCGGCGTGCTCGGCTCATTGACCTGCGCGCTGCTGGTCGACAAGGTGGGACGCAAGCCGATCATCAATGTGTCGTTCCTGCTGTGCGCGCTTTCGCTGGCGCTGGCAGGCGTGTTCCATGCATCGTCGGTGTACGTGGTCGCGACGTTCTGCGCGCTGGCGCTGGGCTTTCTCGCTTGCGGCTTTATCACCGCTTATGTCTATACGCCTGAGCTGTATCCGACCAGCATCCGCGCGTTCGGCTGCGGCGTGGGCGGCGCATGGCTGAAGATCGCGGCGATTTTCGCGCCGGCCATCGTGTCGAAGACGATGATCGGCGGCAACCTCGATGTCGCGTTTTATATTCTCGCTGCCGTGCCCTTCCTCGCGGCGATCGCCGTGCATTTTCTCGGCATCGAGACCAAGGGGAAAGTGCTCGAGCAACTGGAAGCCTGATTTCGCGCGGCGGCGTTGTCGATATGACAGCGCCGCGTGCGAACTTCAGGTGGGCTCCCGATCAGAATCCCGGTGCCGGGTTCTCCGGAATCTGGTTGCGCAAGCTCAGGTTGATCGAGTTCCAGCCGCGTATGGCGGCGATGGTGTACGACAGTTCCGCGATCTGCGTCTCGTTGAAATGCTCGCGCAACTCGCGATAGGCGTCGTCCGTGGTGTCCTGCTGAGGCAACGCGTTGACGGCCTCGGCCCAACCCAGCGCCGCGCGCTCGCGGGCGTCAAAGAACGGCGCCTCGCGCCAGCCGGCAATCGCGTTGAGGTGGCGCGGATCGGCGCCCTGCTTGATCAGATCTCGCCAGTGCATGTCAATGCAGACGCCGCAGCCGTTGATCTGGGAGATCCGCAAGTTCACCATTTCCACGATCCTCGGGCCAAGCGAGCTTTGCTTGGTGGAGCCCGAAAGATTGATCATCGCCTTAAGGTTCGCCGGGGCGAGTTGAAAGAAGTTGATGCGTGCTGTCGTCATGAGATTCGTCCTCTGATTGTGCTTGCGCCCTTCGCGCGTTGCATATCCGCCAGACGTGCGGAGCGGTCTGTTTGTGACAGG
>CALFSF010000336.1 GCA_937917025.1 uncultured Paraburkholderia sp. | reverse complement strand
GTTTCCCGGAGGCCGATACGATCGCGAACGAAGACTTCTGGAGCGTCGAGTCGGACATCCTCATTCCGGCCGCGCTGGAAAACCAGATCACCGAAAAGAACGCGGCGAAAATCCGCACGAAGATCATCGTGGAAGGCGCGAACGGCCCGACCACGACGTCCGCCGACGACATCCTGCACGACAAGGGCATCCTCGTGATTCCGGACGTCGTGGCCAATGCCGGCGGCGTGACGGTGTCATACTTTGAATGGGTACAGGACTTCTCGAGCTTTTTCTGGACGGAAGACGAGATCAACCAGCGCCTCGAACGTGTGATGCGCGAAGCTTTTGCCGCGGTCTGGCAGGTTTCGAGTGAGCAGAAGGTCTCGGTTCGTACGGCTGCGTTTATCGTTGCCTGCAAGCGGATCCTTCAGGCGCGTGAAATGCGCGGCCTGTACCCCTGATGAGTCAGGTTTGAAGCGCGGCCTGGCCGCGCGTGGAGCATCAAACCGCCAGACCGGTGAACGGGCGGCATCGATTCGATGCTGCCCGCTTTCGCGTATGTGCGATGTGAACCACTGTTGGATTTATGCACTGCACAAGTCCTGACATGGTTAACAACCATTACTTTCAGAATAATTACTTTGCTAAACTGGCGCCGGTTCTTGAAAGGAGATCAAAACATGAAGATTAAAAAAGCTGCGCTGCTTCTCGCTACACTGGGTCTGTTCACCGTTGGCGCGCAAGCGCAGGACGCTGGCACGCTGAAGAAAATCAAGGATACGGGCGTGATTTCGCTGGGGCACCGCGAATCGTCGATTCCGTTCTCTTACTACGACGACAAGCAGAACGTCGTCGGCTACTCGCAGGAATTCGCGCTGAAGGTCGTCGACGCGGTCAAGCAGAAGCTGAACATGCCGGACCTGAAGGTCAAGCTGACGCCGGTCACGTCGCAAAACCGCATTCCGCTCGTGCAGAACGGCACGATCGACATGGAATGCGGCTCGACCACGAACAATGCCGAGCGCCAGCAGCAGGTCGCATTCTCGAACACGATTTTCGTGATCGGCACGCGCCTGATGACGAAGAAAGAGTCGGGCATCAAGGACTGGGCCGACCTGAAGGGCAAGACGGTGGTGACCACGGCCGGCACGACGTCCGAGCGCCTGCTGCGCAAGATGAACCAGGACAAGAGCATGGGCATGAACATCATCAGCGCGAAGGATCACGGCGAATCGTTCCTGACGCTGTCGACCGGCCGCGCGGTGGCATTCATGATGGACGACGCGCTGCTCGCGGGCGAGCGCGCCAAGTCGAGCACGCCGAACGACTTCGTGATCGTGGGCGCGCCGCAATCGCATGAAGCCTACGGCTGCATGCTGCGCAAGAACGATCCGGAGTTCAAGAAGGTGGTCGACGACGCGATCGCGAAGGTCGAAACCTCGGGCGAAGCCGACAAGATCTACAAGAAGTGGTTTGAATCGCCGATTCCGCCGAAGGGTCTCAACCTGAACTTCCCGGAAAGCGATGACATCAAGGCGCTCTTCAAGAGCCCGAACGACAAGGCCATCGACTAACCGTCGCAGGTCCTGGCGTCAGACGAAACGGAAGGGGCCAACGCGCTTCTTCCGTTTCTTTTTGCTGGAGTCTTCCTCATGTCTTATCACTGGAACTGGGGCATTCTGCTGAGTCCGGTATCGACCGGCGAGCCGACCACCTATCTGGGCTGGATCATGTCCGGCTTCTGGGTGACGGTTACGGTGTCGCTGTCGGCGTGGGTCATCGCGCTGATCGTCGGATCGTTCTTCGGCGTGCTGCGCACGCTGCCCAACAGATTGCTGGCCGGTATCGGCACAGTTTATGTCGCGATCTTCCGGAACATTCCGCTGATCGTTCAGTTTTTCATCTGGTATCTCGTGATACCCGAACTGCTGCCGGTTTCGATCGGCACGTGGTACAAGCAGCTGCCACCGGGCGCGCAGTTCTTCTCGTCGTCCATTTTGTGTCTCGGGCTGTTTACCGCCGCACGCGTGTGCGAGCAGGTGCGCTCGGGCATCAACGCGCTGCCGCGCGGTCAGCGCGCCGCCGGTCTCGCGATGGGCTTCACGCAATGGCAGACGTATCGCTATGTGTTGCTGCCGGTCGCGTACCGGATCATCGTGCCGCCGATCACGTCGGAGTTTCTGAACATCTTCAAAAACTCGGCGGTGGCGTCCACGATCGGTCTGCTCGATCTGTCGGCCCAGGCACGGCAGCTCGTCGATTACACGGCGCAAACGTATGAATCGTTCATCGCGGTCACGCTCGCGTACGTGCTGATCAATCTCGTCGTCATGCAGTTCATGCGCGTGATCGAGCGCCGTGCGCGGCTGCCCGGCTATATCGGAGGCAAGTGATGCATCATTTCGACTGGAGTGGCATTCCGGGCGCACTGCCGACGTTGTGGACCGGCGCCATCATCACGTTGCAGATCACGCTGATCGCGATCGTCATCGGTATCGTGTGGGGCACCGTGCTCGCCATGATGCGGTTGTCGTCGTTCAAGCCGTTCGAGTGGTTCGCGAAGGGCTACGTCACCGTCTTCCGTTCGATTCCGCTCGTGATGGTGCTGCTGTGGTTCTTCCTGATCGTCCCGCAGGTGTTGCAGAACGTGCTCGGCCTTTCGGCGGATATCGACATCCGTCTGGCGTCGGCGATGGTCGCGTTCTCGCTTTTTGAAGCGGCTTACTATTCGGAGATCATCCGCGCCGGCATTCAGGCGGTGCCGCGCGGGCAGATCAACGCAGCGTTCGCGCTCGGCATGACGTACGGCACGGCGATGCGGCTCATCGTGCTGCCGCAGGCGTTCCGCGCCATGGTGCCGCTGCTGCTCACGCAGGCCATCGTGCTCTTTCAGGATACGTCGCTCGTCTACGTGATCAGCCTCGCGGATTTCTTCCGTACGGCAACGAATATCGGCGATCGCGACGGCACCAACGTCGAGATGGTTCTGTTCGCCGGCGCGTGCTATTTCGTGGTTTGCGTGGTTGCGTCGAGCCTTGTCAAAGGTCTTCAGAAAAAGGTCGCAAGATGATCTCTATCAAGAATGTTTCGAAGTGGTACGGCCAGTTCCAGGTGCTGACCGACTGCACGA
>CALFSF010000335.1 GCA_937917025.1 uncultured Paraburkholderia sp. | reverse complement strand
GCAACCTGCAGCGTCTCGACGGCCCGGTGCGCGGCAACGGCAAGATCATCCAGGAACTCGAAAGCGAATTCCGCGGCGCGGGCTGGAACGTCATCAAGGTCATCTGGGGCAGCCGCTGGGATGCGCTGTTCCAGCGCGACAGGTCGGGTGCGCTGATGCGCCGCATGATGGACGTCGTCGACGGCGAGTACCAGACGTACAAGTCGGAGTCGGGCGCGTTCGTTCGCGAGCATTTCTTCAATACGCCGGAACTGAAGGCACTGGTCGCCGACTGGTCCGATGAAGACATCTGGAATCTGAATCGTGGTGGCCACGATCCGCACAAGATATACGCGGCATTCCACCAGGCATCGAATTCGAAGGGCCATCCGACCGTGATCCTCGCGAAGACGATCAAGGGCTACGGGATGGGCGAAGCCGGCCAGGCGATGAACATCACCCACCAGCAGAAGAAGATGCAGGTGGACCAGCTGAAGAAATTCCGCGACCAGTTCCGCCTGCCGATTGCCGATGAGCAGCTCGTCGACGTGCCATACCTGAAGTTCGAGGAAGGCTCGAAGGAACTCGAGTACATGCGCAGCCGCCGCCAGGAACTGGGCGGTTATCTGCCGGCGCGGCGCCAGAAGGCCGAATCGCTGCCGGTGCCGGACCTGGGCGCGTTCGAGCCGCTCCTGAAGGGCACGGGCGAAGGCCGCGAGATCTCCACGACGATGGCGTTCGTGCGGATCCTGAACATCCTGCTGAAGGACAAGGCGCTTGGCAAACGCGTCGTGCCGATCGTGCCGGATGAATCGCGCACGTTCGGCATGGAAGGTCTCTTCCGTCAGATCGGCATCTGGAATCAGGACGGCCAGAAGTACGTGCCGGAAGATTCCGACCAGCTGATGTTCTACCGCGAATCGGAAACCGGGCAGATCCTGCAGGAAGGGATCAACGAAGCCGGCGGGATGTGTGACTGGATCGCGGCCGCGACGTCGTACTCGACGCACGGCGAGATCATGATCCCGTTCTACATCTTCTATTCGATGTTCGGCTTCCAGCGTATCGGCGACCTGGCATGGGCGGCGGGCGACATGCGCGCACGCGGTTTCCTGCTGGGCGGCACGGCTGGCCGCACGACGCTCAACGGCGAAGGTCTGCAGCACGAAGACGGCCACTCGCTCATGTGGGCGGCTTCGGTGCCGAACTGCGTGAGCTATGACCCGACGTTCGGCTACGAACTCGCCGTCATCATGCAGGACGGTCTGCGCCGCATGGTGCAGGAGCAGGAAGACGTGTATTACTACGTCACCGTGATGAACGAAAACTACGAGCATCCTGCGATTCCGCAGGGCGAAGCTGTGGCGGCCGACATCATCAAGGGCATGTATGCGTTCCGCAAAGCGGATGCCGGCGGCAAGGCGCCGCGCGTCCAGCTGATGGGCGCGGGCACGATCTTCAACGAAGTGATTGCCGCGGCCGATCTGCTGAAGAACGACTGGGGCGTCGCGGCCGACCTGTGGAGCGTGCCGAGCTTCACCGAACTGGCCCGCGAAGGTCACGAGGTGCAGCGCTGGAACCTGCTGCATCCGACCGAGGAAAAGAAGATCTCGCACGTCGAGAAGCTGCTGAAGGATGCGCCGGGCCCGGTCATCGCTTAGACCGACTACATCCGTGCGCTGACCGAGCAGATCCGCGCGTTCGTGCCGCAACGCTTCGTCGTGCTCGGCACCGACGGGTTCGGCCGCTCGGATACGCGTGAGAAGCTGCGTCACTTCTTCGAAGTCGACCGTTACTGGGTCACCGTCGCCGCGCTGAATGCGCTCGCAGATGAGGGTACGATTGAGCGCAAGGTTGTGGCCGATGCCCTCAAGAAATACAACCTTGATCCCGCTAAACCCAACCCGATGACCGTCTAAGGCATCGCCCCCGTGTGCCATGTGCGTGCCTTGCCGCCCGAAAGGGCGGCAAGGCGCGTGCGGCCCAGGAGACACTAACAATGAGTCAAGCGATCGAAGTCAAGGTGCCGGACATCGGCGATTACAAGGACATCCCTGTGATCGAGGTGCTGGTGAAGGCGGGTGACACCGTCGAAAAAGAGCAGTCGCTCGTCACGCTGGAATCCGACAAGGCGACCATGGACGTGCCGAGTTCGGCCGCCGGCGTCGTGAAGGAAGTGAAGGTCAAGGTCGGCGACAACGTGTCGGAAGGCTCGCTGATCGTCGTGCTGGAAGGCGAGGCAGGCGGTGCGCAAGCAGCCGCTGCCCCCGCGCCGGCGAAACAGGCGGCCCCGGCCGCGGCGCCCGCCGCCGCGCCGGCCGCGGCAGCCGCAGGCGGCGTGCAGGAAGTGAAGGTGCCGGACATCGGCGATTACAAGGATATTCCTGTGATCGAGGTGCTGGTGAAGGCGGGTGACACTGTCGAGAAGGAACAGTCGCTCGTCACGCTCGAATCCGACAAGGCGACCATGGATGTGCCGAGTTCGGCTGCCGGCGTCGTGAAGGAAGTGAAGGTCAAGGTCGGCGATAACGTGTCGGAAGGCTCGGTCATCGTTCTGATCGAGACGGAAGGCGGTGCGGCTCCCGCAGCCGCGCCGGCCGCGGCGGCGCCGAAGCACGAAGTCGAAAAGCCGTCCGACGCGCCGCAGGCGCCCGCACCCGCGCCGGCTTCGCCGTCCGCGCTCGCCCAGGCTCCGCTGATTCCGGCGGGTGTCGGCGGTGTCCGCCCGAGCCACGCGTCGCCGTCCGTACGCAAGTTCGCACGCGAACTCGGGGTCGAGGTGTCGCGCGTTCCGGGTACGGGACCGAAAGGCCGTATCACGCAGGACGACATCACGGCGTTCGTGAAGGGCGTCATGTCCGGTCAGCGTGCCGCGCCAGCCGGCGCGCCGGCCACAGCCGGCGGTGGCGAGCTGAACCTGCTGCCGTGGCCGAAGGTCGACTTCGCGAAATTCGGTCCGGTCGATCCGAAGCCGCTGTCGCGCATCAAGAAGATTTCGGGCGCGAACCTGCATCGCAACTGGGTCATGAT
>CALFSF010000334.1 GCA_937917025.1 uncultured Paraburkholderia sp. | reverse complement strand
CGCCCCGCACAGGGGCAACACTAATAGACCGACATGAATTCAAGGAAAGGCCAAAAAAACCAGAACATCAAGCCCTGACCAAGGGCGCCACATACCGACATTCGTATCGCTTCCTCACTGTCCCGCCCTCATCGACGCTTTCGAGAAAAACATCAAACTGCCAGAGGCGGGCCATATGCTTTAAAACCTCTTCACTATCGCCGGACAGATGCCGGTTATCGCTCATAAAATGCCGAAGCGTCAAACTCCGGTCGCCACGCGTATTCACCGACCACACCTGAATATTCGGCTCCCGATGATGCATATCGTACTGCCGCGACAGCGCCTGCCTCACGTACTGATACCCGCTCTCGTCGTGAATCGCCGAAACCTCAAGCGCGTCCCGCATATCGTCATCAAGCACTGAAAACAACCGCATCTCACGAATCAAATGCGGCGAAAGATACTGCGCGACAAAACTCTCGTCCTTGAAATTGCGCATCGCGTAATGCAACGCTTCCAGCCACGGGCTGCCGGCCAGTTCAGGAAACCACTGCCGGTCCTCGTCAGTAGGCGACTCGCAGATCCTCCGTATGTCACTCATCATCGAAAAACCCAGTGCATACGGATTGATGCCGCTGTAATACGGCTTCGTCACCGGCGGCTGGTACACGACGTTGCTGTGCGAATGGAGAAACTCCATCATGAAGCCGTCTTCCAGCTTGCCCTGGTTATACAGCGTGTTGAGCAACGTGTAATGCCAGAACGTCGCCCATCCTTCATTCATCACCTGCGTCTGCCGCTGCGGATAAAAATACTGCCCCACCTTGCGCACGATCCGGATCACTTCCCGTTCCCACGGCTCCAGCAACGGTGAATTCTTTTCGGCGAAATACAGCAGGTTTTCCTGCGGCTCGGGTGGATAGCGATCCTCCGTCTCCTCAGGCAACGCCTCCTTCTTCGAAGGCAACGTGCGCCACAGTTCATTCACCTGCGATTGCAGATACGCCTCGCGCTCGCGACGCGCCACCGATTCCTTAGCCAGCGACAGCTTCTGCGGTCGCTTGTAACGATCCACTCCGTAATTCATCAACGCATGGCACGAGTCGAGCAGTTCTTCCACACGGTCAAGACCAAAACGCTCCTCGCATTCGGCAATGTAGTTCTTCGCGTAGACGAGGTAATCGATGATCGCGTGCGCATCGGTCCAGAGCCGGAACAGATAGTTGCCCTTGAAAAACGAGTTGTGCCCGTACGCCGCGTGCGCGATGACGAGCGCCTGCATCGTCATCGTGTTCTCTTCCATCAGATACGCAATGCACGGATTCGAATTGATGACGATTTCGTACGCCAGCCCCATCTGCCCGCGACGGTAGCTCTTTTCGGTCGAAAGATAATGCTTGCCGAACGACCAGTGCCGGTAATTCACCGGCATGCCGACGGACGCATACGCGTCCATCATCTGTTCGGAACTGATGAGTTCGAGCTGGATGGGATACGTGTCGAGCCCATACTGCTCTGCAACATGGGAAATGTGCGTATCGTATTCTTCGATCAGCTCGAAGGTCCAGTCGGACGGGCACGGCAGCGGCCGTCTATCGGCAACGTTCATACGAACTTCCCTTTGCCCTTCCTCGGGCACCGCGGTTTGCCCCGGTGCTGCTGCCCCGGCGGGTCCAGCGCTACCGGAATCCGTCTCCTTCGCGCCCTTGCCGCGCTCCGGCTTGTAGCCGCGCGCTTCATTGTGCAGATGTCGCGTGGTCATGAGGACGCTACCTGCTTCTCGAACAGTTCCCGGAAGACCGGGTAGATATCCGCCGCCGTTTCCACTTTCTTCATGGCCATCTGCGGCGCGCTCTGCGCTAGCTGCGCATATTCGAGCCACAGGTTCTGCTCTTCAGGCGTGACCTGAATATAGGCAAAATAGCGCACCTTGGTCAGAATGTCATCTGCCAGCATCTTGCGGCACTTCGGCGAATCGTCAGTCCAGTTGTCGCCGTCCGATGCCTGAGCGCCATAAATATTCCATTCACTCGGCGAATAACGGTCCTCCATCACTTTCGTCATCAGTTCGAGCGCGCTCGACACCACCGTCCCACCGCTCTCCGTCGAGTGAAAGAACGTGTCCTCGTCGACCTCCTCGGCGCGCGTGTGATGGCGGATGAACACCACTTCGATCCGCTCGTAGTTGCGCTTGAGAAAGAGATACAACAGGATGAAAAAGCGCTTGGCCAGATCCTTGCGCTGCTCGTCCATCGACCCGGACACATCCATCAGACAGAACATCACCGCCTGGCTCGACGGCTCCGGCTGCTTCACGCGGTTCACGTAACGCAGATCGAACGGATCGATGAACGGAATGCGCCAGATGCGCCCGCGCAGATGATGAATTTCCTCTTCGAGCACCTTGATCTCGTCGCGGCGGTCAGCCGGATCGGCCTTCATCTCCTCGAGCTGCTTTTCGAGTTCGTGCAGTTCGTTGACGAGCGGTGCGCCGAGCGCAATGCGCCGGCCCAGCGCGCTGCGCAGCGACCGCACGACGTCGATGTTGTTCGGCGTGCCTTCGGCCGCCCAGCCCGCGCGGATGCTCTTCCATGTGGGCACGGCGAGCAGATGCGTCTTCACGAGACGCGGCAGTTCGAGATCGTCGAAGAAATACTGCATGAATTCTTCGCGGCTCAGCTCGAATACGAAGTCGTCCTGCCCTTCGCCTTCGTTGCTCGCGCTGTTTCCGCCGCCACCACCGCCTCCGCCGTTTGGACGCGGGATCTTGTCGCCGCGGATGTAGTCGGCGTTGCCGGGATGCACCATTTCACGCTTGCCGCCCGGGCCGTGCCGGAACGAGGGCTCCGCGATGTCCTTGCGCGGAATCGTGATGCTCTGCGTGTTCTGGATGTCCTTGATGCTACGGTCGCGCACCGCTTCCGATACGGCGCGGCGAATATAGTTTTTTACGCGGCGCAGAAAGCGTTCGCGATTTGCAATGCTCTTGTTCTTGCCTGCCAGCCTGCGGTCGATGATTTGATGAAGCACACCCGGTCTCCCGCTCGAATTTCTGGGGCGCGAGACGCAAGTTGCGCATGCAACCTCATGTCCATGCGGCTTGCGCCTCGCAAGGTGCCCGCGCCGTTGCGCGACGCAGGCCGTACGCCTCGTGTGTCATGACGACTTGCGTACGCGCAGATACCAGTCGCACAGGAGCCGCACCTGCTTCGGTGTGTATCCCTTCGCGACCATCCGGTTGACGAAGTCCTCGTGCTTGCGCTGTTCCTCCGCCGACCCTTTTGCATTGAACGAGATGACCGGCAAAAGTTCTTCCGTGTTCGAGAACATCTTCTTTTCGATCACGACGCGCAGTTTCTCGTAGCTGATCCACGCCGGGTTTTTCCCGGCGTTCGCCGCACGCGCGCGCAGCACGAAATTGACGATCTCGTTGCGAAAGTCCTTCGGGTTGCTGATACCCGCGGGCTTTTCGATCTTCTCCAGTTCGGCGTTGAGCGCCGCGCGGTCGAAACTCTCGCCGGTGTCGTGATCGCGGAACTCCTGATCCTGAATCCAGAAGTCCGCATACGTCACATAGCGATCGAAGATGTTCTGCCCATACTCGGAATACGACTCCAGATAGGCGGTCTGGATCTCCTTGCCGATGAATTCCGCGTAGCGCGAGGCCAGCACGTCCTTCACGAACGACAGATACTTCTGCTCCGTTTCCGGCGGGAACTGCTCGCGTTCGATCTGCTGTTCGAGCACGTACATCAGATGCACCGGATTGGCCGCGATTTCCGTCGAATCGAAGTTGAACACGCGCGAGAGAATCTTGAACGCGAAACGGGTCGACACCCCCGTCATGCCCTCGTCGACACCCGCAAAATCACGGTACTCCTGGAACGATTTGGCTTTCGGATCGGTGTCCTTCAGATTTTCGCCGTCGTACACCTGCATCTTCGAAAAGAGGCTCGAGTTCTCCGGTTCGTGCAGACGCGTCAGCACCGAGAACTGCGACATCATCTTCAATGTGCCCGGTGCGCACACCGCGTTCGCGAGCGACGAATTACGGATCAGCTTTTCGTAGATCTTCATTTCCTCGCCGTAGCGCAGGCAGTACGGCACCTTCACGACGAAGATACGATCGAGCAGTGCTTCGTTGTTGCGGTTGTTGCGGAACGCCTTCCATTCCGATTCGTTCGAGTGGGCGAGAATGATGCCGTCGAACGGAATCGCACCAAAGCCTTCCGTGCCCTTGAAGTTGCCTTCCTGCGTCGCGGTGAGGAGCGGATGCAGCACCTTGATCGGCGCCTTGAACATTTCGACGAATTCGAGCATCCCCTGGTTCGCGAGACACAGGCCGCCGGAATAGCTGTATGCGTCGGCGTCGTCCTGTGCGTACTGTTCGAGCTTGCGAATGTCGACCTTGCCGACGAGCGACGAAATATCCTGATTGTTTTCGTCGCCCGGTTCGGTCTTTGCAATGCCGATCTGCCGGAGGATCGACGGGAAGCGGCGTACCACGCGGAACTTGCGGATGTCGCCGTTGTATTCGTGAAGGCGTTTGACCGCCCACGGGCTGAGAATGGTTTTGAGGTAGCGGCGTGGAATCCCGTACTGTTCCTCGAGGATCGGACCGTCCTCGTCGTAATCGAAGAGCCCGAGCGGCGATTCGTTCACGGGCGACCCCTTGATCGCATAGAACGGCACGCGTTCGGCCAGTTGCTTCAGACGTTCGGCAATCGACGACTTGCCGCCGCCGACCGGTCCAAGCAGATACAGAATCTGTTTCTTTTCCTCGAGCCCTTGAGCCGAGTGCCGGAAATACGCCACCACCTGTTCGATTACTTCTTCCATTCCGTAGAACTCACGGAACGCGGGGTATACCTTGATCACCTTGTTCGCGAAGATGCGCGACGTGCGCGGATCGTTGCGGGTGTCGATCTGTTCGGGTTCCCCAATAGCCGTCAGCATGCGTTCGCCGGCAGTGGCGTACGCGGCGGGATTGTCTTTGCAGAGCGCGAGATACTCCTCGAGCGAGAGTTCATCCTCCCGGGTTTTCTCGAAGCGGGCCGCGAAACTGCCGTAGATATCCATGCTACCTCCTCGCCGAAGTCTAGACCGATGTCGTGCGCGGCGCGCTAATCGGAAACAACATCGCTCGAATTCATCCTAAACCCTTTTAAATTTTTTTTCACGAACTACGTTACGAAAATCGGCCCGCAAACGCGTCGTTACATTCATCCCCTGGAAAAGCAATTTCGGGTCACCTACAATCTTCCGTCACGCGTAGAGGGCTTGCGCTCCCCAATGCAGCATTCGAAGCGGCACGATCGCC
>CALFSF010000333.1 GCA_937917025.1 uncultured Paraburkholderia sp. | reverse complement strand
GTTGATGTCCGGTTCGTGCGGCTGCGGCGTCATCGGGTCGCGCAGGAAGATCACCATGTCGACCCTGCCTTCCGCGAGCTGCGCGCCGATCTGCAGGTCGCCGCCGTGCGGACCCGACAGCATCCGCTCGACCGTCAGCCCGTGCGCCGCGGCGATCCGCGAACCGGTCGTGCCCGTCGCGAGGAGTTCGCAGCGCGCGAGCGTGTCGACGTATTCGCCGGAGAGCTGGACGATGTCGTCCTTCTTGTGATCGTGCGCGATGAGCGCGACGCGGGTGGTCATGAAGCCCTACTCCTTCCTGAGTGCGTTGTTATGGTTGGGTAATACGGTCACGCGACGATCACGCGTGACCTGCTGCGCCGGCTATCAGAACGTGCCCGGATACGAGCCGCCGTCGATCAGCCAGTTCTGGCCGGTAATGTAACCCGCGTGCGTGCTGCACAGGAACGCGCAGGCGCGGCCGAACTCGTCGGGTGTGCCGAAACGGCCTGCCGGAATCGATGCGATGCGGCGCCTGCGCGCTTCCTCGACCGGGATGTCCTGCGCCTTCGCCTGCGCCGCGATCGTGGCGACGATGCGGTCGGTGTCGAACATGCCCGGCAGCAGGTTATTGATCGTTACGCCCTGCGGCGCGACCTTGCGCGCGAGACCCGCGACGAAACCCGTCAGCCCCGAGCGCGCGCCGTTCGAAAGACCGAGCACGTCGATCGGCGCCTTGACCGCCGAACTCGTGATATTGACGACGCGGCCGAACCCGCGGCCGATCATGCCGTCGATCGTCGCGCGTATCAGTTCGATCGGCGTCAGCATGTTGGATTCGAGCGCGCGGATCCAGTCGTCGTGCGTGAACTGGCGGAAGTCGCCGGTCGGCGGGCCGCCCGCGTTGTTGACGAGGATGTCCGGCTGCGGACACGCGGCAAGCGCGGCCGCGCGCCCCTCGGGCGTGGTGATGTCGCAGGCGACGGCTTTCACGTCGACGCCGGTCGCGGCGCGGATCGCGGCGGCGGTCGCCTCGAGCGTCTCCGCCGTGCGCGCGACGATGACCACGTTCACGCCTTCGGCGGCGAGCGCTTCGGCGCAGCCCCGGCCGAGACCCTTGCTCGCCGCGCACACCAGCGCGGTCCGTCCTGCGATGCCCAGATCCATTTTTCGTATCCTTTCTTTCTGTCAGTGTCGAGGGGCCAGTATCGAAAGCTCGATGAGGGCCGGGCCACCGCCCGGCTGGCCTGCGTTGCGCTCACGCGGCGACCCCGAAGCAACCATAGAGCGGCCATGGCAACGCGCCGATCCCCCGATTCTAGAAGAATCGACGGCGCGCTGCCGGCGGCTGCCTCGCAATCTCCGGTATCTTCCTGCGGCACTTTCGGTAAACTTGCAGCCGTGGTGCGCGCTGCTGGCCGGTTTCCGGCGTCAGGCGACGCGCCAGCCGATCCCTCTTGCCGCAGCCCGCGCATACGCCATGACACAGGACAGCCGTTTCCCGAATCTTTTCATCCTCGATCACCCGCTGATCCAGCACAAGCTGTCGCACATGCGCGACCGGGACACGTCGACGCGCACGTTCCGCGAGCTGCTGCGCGAAATCACGCTGTTGATGGGCTACGAAATCACCCGCAACCTGCCGATGACCACCCGTCGGGTCTCGACGCCGCTCGTCGACATCGACGCACCGGTGATCGCCGGCAAGAAGCTCGCGATCGTGCCGGTGCTGCGCGCGGGCATCGGCATGTCGGACGGCCTGCTGGAGCTGATTCCGTCGGCGCGCGTCGGCCACATCGGCGTGTATCGCGCCGACGATCACCGGCCGGTCGAATATCTGGTACGCCTGCCGGACCTGGAAGACCGGATCTTCATCCTGTGCGATCCGATGGTGGCGACCGGCTATTCGGCGGTACATGCCGTCGACGTGCTCAAGCGCCGCAACGTGCCGGGCGAAAACATCATGTTCCTCGCGCTGGTCGCCGCGCCCGAAGGCGTCCAGGTGTTTCAGGACGCGCATCCGGACGTGAAGCTGTACGTCGCCTCGCTCGATTCGCACCTGAACGAGCACGCGTACATCGTGCCGGGTCTGGGCGACGCGGGCGACCGCCTGTTCGGCACCAAGAACTGAGGGGGCGGGGCGCCGGCGTCAGGCGGGCACCACGGAAAGCTCGAGGCGCTTGCCCAGCGCCGCGAATGCCGATGCGATCGTGTCGATCTTCGTTACATGACCGATATCGATGAC
>CALFSF010000332.1 GCA_937917025.1 uncultured Paraburkholderia sp. | reverse complement strand
GCGCGCGTTTGATTGCGCGGCGTCCGAGCCTGCGTTCATCGCGGAGCGGCATTGGCGCCTGACGACGCTACGCAAGCGACACGAATGGCGTGGACCGCTACTGTGAGGCTCGGGATTTTTCGCCGGCTTGCGCAGTGTGCGCGCCGCATCTTCGACGCGCAGTAGTTACACGCCGCTGTAAGTTTGAAATCCAGAATTTATGCGAACCGGCGCGCAGCGGTACGAGGATATGCCGCGGCGTCTACTTTCCTCCCCGGTTCGTCCGCGGCATGGCAATTGCGCTCAACAGGTTGCGGTTTTGTATCTTTCGGGGCTAACGCCCCTTCCCGTTTGAGGAGAGTGTCATGAGAGTTGCGACAAGCGGAATTTTGATTTCAGCATTGATTCTCGGTCTGTCAGGAAGCGTGTACGCGCAGGGTGCGGGTAGCGGAGGAGCAGGCGGCGGGGCCGGAACCGGAGGAGCGGGCGGCGGGGCCGGGCAAGGTGCCGGTCAGGGCGGGGCCCAGGGAGGCAGCCAGGGCGGAGCGCAAGGCGGCACAGGGATGAGCAAGCCGGATGCAAGCGGTTCGACCAATTCGGTGTCGGGCGCGACCGGCAGCAATAACATGGGGCACTCCGGCACCACCTCGCGCCAGAAGAAGCACAAGAAATCCAGCTCGCCGGCGCCGGCATCCGGCAGCTAGGAGAACCGCGCTGAAGCGTTGCGGCTGGGCACGGGACGGCGGGATCGCGCGGGATTGATGCAGCGCCCCCCGCGACGCGGCGCCTTGAGTCCCACCGGTTTAAACCTTCGCGGCGGGTGCGATTCATTGCGCCCGACGCATCGATATCGATGCGCCCGTAAAACTAGCGTCCGGTCAGCGAGCCGTGGGCACGCGTCACCAGGCGCGGCAACTCGACGGTGAAAACCGTACTGTTCTGTTCGTCCGACCGCACGCCGACCTCGCCGCCGTGCATATGAACGATCTCGCGCACGATATGCAGCCCTAGTCCAAGTCCTTCGCGTGGACGCCCGCCCACGCCCTTCGAGCCAAACGCCGTGAACAGATTCGGGAAAATGTCCGGCGGAATAACGCCCTGGTTCCTCACTGTCAGTCCGACCCGTCCCGGTGTGGCCGCGTCGACCTGCACCGTGATGGCGCCGCCGCGCTCGCCGTGATGCAGCGCGTTGCCGACGAGGTTCGAGATCGCCTGCGACAGCAGATCGGCGTCCCAGTTACCCGTCGAGTCGCCGTGGCTTGCGAAGGCAATCCGCGCGCCGCCTTCGCGGGTGGCGAATTCGTCGATGATCGATTTGCACAGCGTCGCCAGTTCGACCGGACGCGTCTCCAGTTGCAGCCGCCCTCCTTGCAGACGCGCGAGGTTGAGCAACTGGTCGACCATGCGGGCCATGCGCAGCGAACTGCTCTTGATGCGCACGGCCGCGCTCGAAACCTGCTCATCGGTTGCCGTGCGCATCAGCAGTTCGGCGGAAGCCAGCACCGCGCCAAGCGGCGTGCGCAAATCGTGGCTCAACACCGCCATCAGCATTTCATTGGCTTCGAGCATCTGCTGCGTCGTCACCAGTTGCGCGGCGAGCTGCCGCTTCTGCCGTTCGAGCTGCACGAATACATCCACCTTCGATTGCAGGATGCGCGGATCGAACGGCTTGTAGAGAAAGTCCACCGCGCCCGCTTCGTAGCCGCGAAACGTGCGCGACGCATCCTCGGCGGTGGCGGTCAGGAAGATGATCGGCACATGCGAGGTGCGCGGACTGCCGCGCATCAACGCGGCCAGTTCGAAGCCGTTCATGCCGGGCATGTTGACGTCGAGAATCGCCAGCGCCACGTCATGCTTGAGCAGCAGATCGAGCGCGGCGGTGCCTGAATCCGCCACCCGCAAGACCACCTCCGGGCTCGCGAGCAAGGCCTCGAGCGCCGTGAGATTGTGTGCGACGTCGTCGACGATCAGGATGTTGACAGGTAAATTCGCCATGGCATCGAGTCGATAGTCAGTGAACGGCCGGCAGTCTGGCGAGACGCCGGGCCATGATTGGCGGGGAAAGCACTTCATGCACGACGCCGCGTTCGATCGCGGCGCGCGGCATTTCCGGCGACGCCGCGCTTTCCGGCGTTTGTGCCCAGGTAAGACCACCCATTGCGCGCACCGTCGCGAGACCGTGCACGCCGTCGTCGTTGGCCCCGGACAACAGGATGCCGAGCAGGCGCTCCCGGTACACCCACGCGGCGGATTCGAACAGCACGTCGATCGAGGGCCGCGAGTAGCGCACGGCCGCCTCGGTCGACAGGGCCACGGTGCGGTCATCCTCGACCAGCATGTGGTAGCCCGGCGGCGCGATATGGATGCGGCCGGCGAGAATCCGCTCGCCGGCGTCCGGCTCGATCACCGGCAACGCACTGCGATAGCTGAACGTCTGCACGAGGTAGCTGGGCGCATCGGGCACCAGGTGCATCACGATCATCACGGCGGGCGCGAAGCTGCCGGGCAGCGCCGCGAGAAGTTCCCTCAAGACCTCGACGCCGCCCGCCGACGCGCCGATCGCCACCATGTCGAAGGCGTGCGAACGCGTCGATGCAACCTGTCGCCCGGAAGATTGACGATTGGCGTACATGGGATTTCCGTCAACAGGCTGCGAATGCTGGCATGGTCGTGGCACCCGGCTATCCTTAACGTTTCTGATAGATGCGTTCACGCTCGCGAAACGCGTCGAACGCCTCATGCTGGTCCGAAAAACGCAGCGTCTCCTTGCTGCCGACGCCGAGAAACCCGCGCCGCACGAGGGCCCGCTCGAACAGTCCCACCGCGCGGTTTTGCAGCACGCGGTCAAAATAGATCAACACGTTGCGGCACGACACCAGGTGCGCTTCGAGAAACACCTCGTCGGTCGCGAGGCTGTGATCCGCGAACACCACCCGGTCCCTCAGCGAACTGGCAAAGCGCGCGCCGCCGTACGCCGCGTGATAGTAGTCGGACAGCGAGCCCCGGCCGCCGGCCGCAAGATAGTTCTGCGTGAAGCCGGCGATGCGGTCCAGCGCATAGATGCCGGCCTCGGCGCGCGCGAGCGCGTCCGGGTCGATATCCGTCGCGTAGAACAGCGTGCGCTCGGTGAGGCCCTCCTCGTCGAAGAGAATCTTGAGCGACCATAATTCCTCGCCGGTGCTGCAACCGGCCACCCAGACCTTGATTGAAGGATAGGTGCGCAAAAGTGGCAGCACATGTTCGCGTAGCGCCAGAAAATACGCCGGATCGCGGAACATGTCACTGACCTGCACCGTCAGGTATCTGAAGAGCCGCGAGAAGTCGGCGCTGTCGCGCATGATTCTGTCCTGCAACTGCGACAGCGTGGCGAGCCCGAATTCGTCGAGCGCGTGCAACACCCTGCGCCGCAGCGACGACATCGAATAATGCCGGAAATCGTGCTGATACTTGAGGTAAACCGCCTCGAGCAGCAGCTTCAGTTCGATATCGAAATCGCTGATGCGCTCGGGGCGGACAGCGGAAGCGGAAGCGGAATGACTCATTGTCGTCGCTCCAGTGCGCCTACCGCTGCCTGAGCCAGACGCGGCATAGCGAAACGAGCTTGTCGACGTCGATCGGCTTCGAGATGTAATCGTCGGCACCGGCTTCGAGGCAGCGCAGCCGGTCGTTCGCCATCGCCTTGGCCGTCAGCGCGATGATGGGCAGATGCGCGAAACGGATGTTGCGGCGGATTTCGGCCATTGCCGTCAGGCCGTCCATCTCCGGCATCATGATGTCCATCAGCACGAGATCCACCTCCGGGCCGCTCGCCAGCGCTTCGAGGACCTCGCGTCCGTTGCGCGCGATCAGCAGCTTCGCGCCAAGCGGCTCGATCACGTGCGAGAGCGCGAAGATATTGCGCACGTCGTCTTCGGCCAGCAGGATGGTACGCCCTTCGAACGCGTTGTCGCGCTGCCGCACGGTGCGCAGCATGCGCTGCTGCTCCGGCGCGAGCGACGACTCGACGCTGTGCAGAAACAGCGTGACCTCGTCGAGCAGGCGTTCGGGCGATTTGGCGCCCTTGATGATGATCGACTTCGAATAGCGCCGCAGACGGTGCTCGTCTTCGCTCGACAGCGTGCGCCCCGTATACACGATTACCGGCAGCGCGAAGTGCGAAGCGTTGGCGGCAAGCCGTTCGAGCAGGTCGTATCCGGTGCCGTCCGGCAGCGCGAGATCGGTCACCACGCAGTCGAACACCGTGTTCGACAACTGCGCGAATGCGTCCGCGAGGGTCCCCACCGTCACGATTTCGGTGTTCTCGCCCTGCAGCAGCGCGCGAATGCTCTCGCGCATCGGCGTGTCGTCCTCGATCACCAGCACGCGCTTCAGGCGCTGTTGCAGCCGTGCTTCGAGACGCCGGATCGCCGCTTCCAGCGTGGTGCGCGCGGTCGGCTTGAGCGTGTAGCCGATCGCGCCCAGATGCAGGGCCTTGTCCGCATGATCGGTAGCGGACACGATGTGAATCGGAATATGGCGCGTGAGCGGATCGTTCTTCAGCCATTCGAGCACGGTCAGCCCCGAATGGTCCGGCAAACCGACGTCGAGCAGCACAGCCGCCGGGTGCATCTCGCGCACAAGTTCGAGGCCGCTCGCGGCATCGGTGGCATGGACGAAATCGAAATCGAGTTCGTGCGTCAGGTCGCGCAGGATTTCGGCAAATGCGCGCTCGTCCTCGATCGCGAGAATCAGCCGGTTGCCGCGCGTGCGATGCGCGCGGTCATCGCCGACCGGCTGGCCGTTTTCCTCCGCGAGCGTGCCGGACGGTTCCGGCCGCTGCGCGGCCTGAGCGGCGGTTGCCACGACACTGCCCGGCCGCTGC
The DNA here is from genome assembly GCA_937917025.1 of uncultured Paraburkholderia sp. Classification (GTDB taxonomy): domain Bacteria; phylum Pseudomonadota; class Gammaproteobacteria; order Burkholderiales; family Burkholderiaceae; genus Paraburkholderia. Next base: position 4,338 of record CALFSF010000332.1, on the reverse strand, counting down.
GCGACGGTGCCCGTGCCGGCGCCTGTGTGCGCGTCGGGGACAATGGCGGGCGACGTTTGTGCCGCGTTCGGCTCGTTCGCGCTCGTCAGCGCGGCCGTTGCATCGAGCGGCAGCCAGAGCGTGAAGACGCTGCCCTTGCCTACCTCGCTCGCCACGCTGATCCTGCCGCCAAGAAGCCGCGCGAACTCGCGTGAAATGGACAGCCCAAGACCGCTGCCGCCATATTGACGGCTGGTGGAACCGTCGGCCTGCTGAAACGCCTCGAAAATCAGTTCGAGCTTGTCCGCGGCAATGCCGATGCCCGAATCGCGCACGTCGAGGCGCAGCATGCCGGCCTCAGCGGGCGACACGCCAAGCGATACCTCGCCGCGCTCGGTGAACTTCAATGCATTCGACAGCAGGTTGCGCAGGATCTGCAGCACGCGCTGGCTGTCCGTCACGATCGTGTCCGGCACGCCTGGCGCGCGGTCGATCGTCAGATGCAACTGCTTTGCCGCAGCCATCGGCGCGAACATTTCCTCCAGCGCCTGCAGCGTGGCATCGATCGACACGGTTTCGGCCTCGACGCTGACCTGGCCCGCCTCGACCTTCGACAGATCGAGGATATCGTTGATCAATACCAGCAGATCGCTATTGGACGCGTGAATCGTCTGCGCATAGCGCACCTGCTCCTCGGTCAGATTGCCGCCACGATTCTGCTGCAGCAGCTTCGCGAGAATCAGCGAGCTGTTGAGCGGCGTGCGAAGTTCGTGCGACATGTTCGCGAGGAACTCGGATTTGTAGCGGCTCGACTGTTCGAGATTTGCCGCGTTCGCCGCCAGTTCGTCCTGCACGCGCAGCAGATCCGCCTTCTGGCGCTCCAGCCGTTGCGCGTACTCCTCCAGCTGCACGTTGGTCTGTTCGAGTTCGGCCTGCTGCGTTTCGAGCCGCGTTTGCGACTCCACCAGCGCCCGGCCGCGTTCCTCGAGCCCTTCGTTGGAAACCCGCAATTCCTCCTGCTGGACCTGCAATTCCTCGTTTAGCTGCTGCGTTTCGACGAGCGCGTCCTGCAGACGCTCGCGATAGAGCGCCGCCTCGACGAAGTCGCCCATGCTGCCTGCAATCAGGTGCAGGAACTCCTGATCGCGCGCGACGAGCGGCCTGATAAAGCCGAGTTCGACGACGCCGTTGACGAGCCCATCGCTTTCGACAGGCATCACGATCAGATTTCTGGGCGGGCTCATGCCAAGGCCCGACACCACTTTCACGTAATCGGCGGGAACCTCGTGCAACACCACAGGCCGGCGCGTGACGGCCGCCTGCCCGACGAGGCTCTCCGCATCGTGAAAAGCACTGGCCGCCTGTTCGCTTTCCTGACTAAAGCCGTAGGTGGCGATGCGGCGCAGCGTGCTGTCGCGCCTGTCGCGTACATAGAGCGCGGCCACCGCGGCGTCCAGATATTGGGCAAGGAAGTCCAGCATGGCCCGGCCGACGAGCGCGGGCGTCGCCTGCCCGACGACTTTCTCGCCCAGCAGACGCTGCCCCGAACGCAGCCAGACCTGTTGTTCCAGCACCTCGTTCTTTTCGGCCTGATCCTGCAGAATGCCGTCGTAAGTGCCCGACAGGCTCATCAACTCGCGCCGCCCCAGCCATGCGAGCAGGCCGCTCACGATCAGGCTGAACGCGAGGAAGGTGCCGACCATGATCGCCGTCACGCGCCGCGCCGCCTCGGTGCGTTCCTGGCGCAGGCGCAATTCGATATCGAGGAAATCGCCGAACTCGCGGCGTGTCTCGTCGAATTCGATCTTGCCGCGGCCGCTCGTGACGTCCTTCGTGTAGTCCAGATTGCGACGCCGCAAATCGACCATCTCCTGCGCGTACGTGTCCCAGCGCGCCTGGATGGCCTGAATCCGTTTGAGCCGGTCGACTTGCGTTGGATTGTCCGAGACGAGGTTCATCAAAGATACGATCTCGGTGCGAAAACGCGCTTCGCCCACTTCGTAGGGGGCAAGAAAACTTTCGTCGCCGGAGATCAGAAAACCGCGCATGGACGATTCGCGATCCACCGCCAGACGCAACATTTCATTGGCCTCGCCGATAACGCGTTCCGAATGCTCCGCCCAGCTCATGGTCGAGACCAGATAAGCGATGAGCGCGACGAACACCGCGGCGGTCACGAGACCCATCGCGAGCGGTAGCGCGATATTGCGTCGAATGATGCGGCGGAAACTGTTCTGATCGACAGCGGCGAGGACGGTCATTTTTTCAGTATTCGTCTGGTCAGTGTGCGTGAATCGGCAATTTCGACTGCCGTGGATGCGTCTCCTGTCACCGCGAGCCACTGCGCAAGGTTCCCCGCACGCGCTGCCCCGTCTGGCGAACGCCGTATCATACAATCACCTCGCGTTTACATGTGCTGCATATGCCACCCTGAGCGGACTAAAGCGCTAAAGCTGCCGCGCTTAAGGCAGATTGCGACGGCGAACAGGACAACGTCGCAAGCGCCGTGCCTGTTTATCTTTTGTCGATGACGTATGTTGCGTTGCGCTTAGGACCTAAAGAGCGGAACGAGATTTGCTGTGTGCTGTGTCAAGGAAAGGCTCACGTCGTTATCGTTGGGGATAAAACATGCGCGTGTCACACAGCAGGCCACCTGCGATCGGCGACGATAAGGGTGAACCCTCGAAAGGTCACGCGTCGAGCGACGCACCCGTGATCGAACGCGACCAGCAACCCGCGACGCTCGACGTGTGCCGTCGTTGCGCGTTATGGCACGACGCCACGCAGGGCGTACCCGGTGCCGGCCCAAAGCACGCGCCGATCATGCTGGTCGGCGAACAGCCCGGCGATCAGGAAGACCGCGAAGGAAAACCGTTTGTCGGCCCCGCCGGCCGGTTGCTTGACGATGCGTTGCAAGAAGCGGGCGTTGGGCGCAAGGACGTGTACATCACCAATGCGGTCAAGCATTTCAAATGGACGCCGCGCGGCAAGCGCCGGATGCACAAAACGCCGGCGCAGCGCGAGATCGAAGCGTGCGAATACTGGCTCGCAAAAGAACTGGAATCGGTCGCGCCGCACGTGATCGTTGCAATGGGCGTAACGGCGCTGAAAGCGGTGCTCGAAGAAAAATCGGTGCGGCTCGGCGATGCACTCGGCAAGACGCTGGAACATGGCGGCCGTGTGATCGTAGCCACGTATCACCCGTCATTCGCGTTGCGGGCGCCGGATGCAGAAACGCGCGACAGCGCTTATGCGGCGATCGTCGCTGCGTTGCGGCAAGCCGGTGAGATCGCCGCCAGGGACCGCAAACGCAAACCGACGCGTATCAATCGCCACGCTTGACGATGAAGCCTTTTAGCATCGCCAGCGAATCGGCATCGTCGATATGCTTGTCGGTGCGCCAGCGCAGCATGCGGGGGAATCTCACCGCGACACCCGACTTGTGGCGCGGACTGGTCTGGATCCCCTCGAAACCGATCTCGAACACCAGCGTCGGCGTCACGCTGCGCACCGGGCCAAATTTCTCGATGGTGGTCTTGCGCACGATCGCATCGACCTCACGCATCTCTTCGTCGGTGAGACCCGAGTAGGCCTTCGCGAACGGCACCAGCGTGCGTATGCCGTCTGCTTCGTCCCACACGGCGAACGTGAAATCCGTGTACAGGCTCGCGCGCCGTCCGTGTCCGCGTTGCGCATAGACCAGCACCGCATCGACCGCGTACGGATCGATCTTCCATTTCCACCATGTGCCCGAGGCTTTGGTGCGGCCCACGCCGTACATCGACTCGCGTTCCTTCAGCATCAGCCCTTCGACGCCACGTGCCCGGCTTTCGTCACGCAAGCGCGCAAGCGTGGGCCAGTCCGGCGCGACCACGCGCGGCGACACACGTAACAGATCGCGCGCGAGCGTACCGTCGAGAGAAGCGGCGAGCGTTTCGAGCTGCGCGCGCCGCTCGCTTAACGGCGTGCTCCGCAGATCCCTGCCGTGCGCTTCGAGCAGATCGTAGGCAAGCAGCGTGGCCGGTGAATCAGCCAGGATTTTCCTGGTCAGCGTCTTGCGCGCGATACGCGGCTGCAACCGCGCGAACGGTAAAGGCGCGCTCGCGCCTGGCTCCCACGCGAGAATCTCGCCGTCGAGCACGAAGCCGTCAGGCAATGCGGCGCCTCGCCCGGCAATCTCGGGAAAACGCTCAGTGATGAGATCCTCGCCACGCGACCACAGCCATACGCGACCCGCGCGCTTGACCAGCTGCGCGCGAATACCGTCCCATTTCCATTCGATCTGCCAGTGCGCGGGGTCGCCGAGCGTCGCGGGATCGGCCTGCAATGGATGCGCGAGAAAAAATGGATACGGCAGGC
>CALFSF010000331.1 GCA_937917025.1 uncultured Paraburkholderia sp. | reverse complement strand
GCGGGAGATGTAGATGTCGATTTCGTCCGGCGCGCCGATCAGTGCAGCTTCCTCTGAAAGTCCGACGGTACCGGCTTCCGGCGTCGTAAACACTGCGGTTGGCACGCAGACAAACGGGCGCAATGCCTCTTTGCCGCCAAAAACCCGATCCGCAAACGCGTGACCCTCCCTGATCGCGATTGGAGTCAACGCCACGGCGTTGCTCACGTCGCCGACTGCGTAGATCCCGTCGACGTTTGTGCACGAATGTCCGGTTACCACCACGGCGCCGCGTTCGTCGAGCTGAACGCCGGCCTTGTCCAGGCCAAGAAACGCAGTGTTAGGGCGGCGCCCCGTGGCACCGAGAACGGCATCGATTTCGAACCGCATGCCATTGGAAAGACGCGCACTCAGCGCGCCTTCTTGCTCACGACGCTCAACGCTCGCAAGCCTGGCTTCCGGAACGATCCGTACACCCGATTCGATCAAAGCGGACTGAAGGTGGGAACGAACGTCCTCATCGAATCCTCGTAGAATCTTCGCCCCGCGCATCACCACCGTCACTTCCGACCCAAGCCGTTGCAGGATGCACGCGAATTCGAGAGCGATGTAGCCTGCCCCCTGCACGAGGACCCGGCGAGGTTGTGTGTCCCATTCGAATAGCTGGTTGGAGTTCGAGACCCACCGGGAACCGGGATAGTCATCCGGTTCGGCCGGGACGGCGCCGGTAGCGACAAGGATGTGCTGCGCCTGCAACTGCCGTCCGCTACCCACGAGGCGAACAGTGCGCGGCCCTTCGAAGACAGCGCGGTCCTGAATTATCTCAACGCCAGCCCGTGTCAGCGTGCTCTCATAGACTTTTTCCAGCCGATGAACCTCCTGATCGATAGCATGCTTGAGCCGCCCCCAATCGAATGCGTGTCCATCCAGTTTCCACCCGTATCCCGACGCATCCTCGAACTCGGCTCTGAAACGGGACGCCAGTACCATCAGCTTTTTCGGAACACAGCCACGAATCACACAGGTTCCCCCCAGTCTGTGTTCTTCCACCAGAACAACCCGCGCGCCGTGACTGGCTGCGACCCGTGCGGCGCGCACACCGCCGGACCCGCCGCCGATCACGAGCAGATCAATCTTCATTTCCGGCATGATCGCGCTCCGGACGGACAAGCCAGCATCACAGGAAAGTCACGGCGCCCGTCGCAACAGCTTGCGGACTGCACGAAGCTCATACCGCACCCGCCGGCTGACCAGCGAGCTTGCTGGCGAGACCCACCTCCTCGTATCCGCCTCCGGATTCGTCAGGCCACGACGTGGCGACCTGGAAAGACGGGCGCGCCGCGATAGCCGTGTACCACGCGTGGATGTTCGGCCGCTTCGTGGCCGACCAGAACTGCTCCTTGCCCAGCGCCGACAGCCGGAACATGAAAGGCGCAATACAAATGTCCGCCAGCGAGAACTCACCAACGATCCAGGGCCCGGGGACGAGCGCCGTTTCAACGTGGTCCAGCAGCACTTCGATTCTCGCGGCCGCCTCTGCGAGTTCCTTTTCGCCGATCTCGCCGCGAACTCCACGCGAATGCATATCCTGGAGGAATTTGCTCGGACGGCGGGCCGCCTGTTCACGCAAAGCCTCGTCGCCCCAGCGGTTGCGCAGTTTCGGAATGATGTACCTGACCATCGTCAGCTTGACGATCGCTTCGAATCCTTCCTCACACGCCCTCACGAAACTACGCATGCGTGCCGCCTTGAGTGCATCTGCGGGAATCAGCTGCACGCCGCCGAATGCTGCATCAATGTATTCGTTGATAACAGCCGAATCGCAGATGATTTCGCCGTCGTGGACAAGCGTTGGCACCACGCCCTCGGGATTGATCGCAAGGTATTCGGGACGCAACTGATCGAACTTGAAGAGATCGACGTATCGACTCGTCCACGGTACCTGCTTCTCTTCAAGCGCCATGCGAACGCGCACGGAACAGACCGAACTCCAGAAGTGATAGAGCTCTACCATCATTTACCCCCTTTCAAATTGTGACGAGAAAGTCGAAGCGCGAAGCGGTGTATGAGAGACGTGACGCTGGAGTTGATCTCATCACCCTGTTCTTCATCAGAAGCTGTGCTGCAGACCAACCATCGCGCCGGTCTGGTTCATGCCCACACCCGGCGTGGCACCCGCGCCGCCCGCGCTGACGTTATAGGCCGCGTGACGGCTATTCATCAGGTACGCTGCCTGCACGTATGCGGCCGTGCGCTTCGATAGCGAGTAGGCGCCGCGCAGCATCGCCATGGTGGCGCGCGTGTCATGCTGCGGGTTGATCATGCGAAAGCCCTCGCCGTCCACACGGAACGCCGGCGTGGCGAGATACGACACGCCCGCGAAATAAAGATCCGAGCGCACCGAGGCCGGCCCGGCCTCGCCCGGCTCCACGCGCCGGCCCAGCCAGCCCGCGTCGAACTTCACTGCGCCGAACTTCGCATACGCGTTGAGCTGGGTGCGGATGTCCTTGCCGTTGCGTCCGAGCGGCGCGGGCGCGAGCCCGTCGAAGAAGCTGAACGCCGCATTCTGGCCGCCGCGCTGTTCCTCGTAGGAAGCCGCCGCGCCGAAGTGCGGAGTGTCATAGCGCAACAGCGCCGAGAGATTCGTGCACTGCTGGAAATCGCCCGCGACCTGACCCGCGCACGTGCCCTGTCCCGGCGAGTTGCCGGTACCCGCCGAGTCGCGTCCGAACGAATACATCGCGCCGATCGTGAACGGACCGAAACGTCCTTTGTAGGCGACGCTGTTGTCGGCGCGCGCATTGGGCAAATAGTTGTCGAACGAACCGAGGCTGTACACCGCCGGCCCCGAGATTTCGTTGTCGGCGAGCGCGTAGGTGGTCATCGTATATTGCCGGCCGAACGACAACGCGCCCCAGCTGCCGGACAGGCCGACCCATGACTGCCTGCCGAACAGCCGGCCGCCCTGGCTGATGTCGCCGCCGCGCGTATTGAAGCCGTTTTCCAGCACGAAGACAGCCTGCAGGCCGCCGCCCAGGTTCTCGACACCCCGCAAGCCCCAGCGCGACGGAATCAGGCCGCTGTTCCCTGGCATGCGGGCGAGCGTCTGACCTTTCGCACCGACGTGATTGACGAACTCGACGCCCGTGTCGACCACGCCGTACAGCGTGACGCTTTGCGCGTATGTCGTACAACTAATCGATGAAAGAGCCAGTCCGAATAAAAGTGAATGTTTCATGTCGTCTCCTGTTGTTTATTGTGCCGGGCCCGGACGTCGAGTGAATGCGGCCTTCCGGGTACGGCGTTCTTATGCCCCGCGCCGCAACAGGCGACGCAGGAATTCCGATTCTTTGTGGCGGTTGCTTAAGCTATCATTCAGTTTCGACCTTGCAGCATCAGAAGCCACTCATGCCCAAATCCGTGTCCCCTTCGCGCGCCCCGCGCGTGCGCCCCGCCGCCGGCCACGCAGCGCCGGCTTCGAGGAATCAGCCATTGCCGGCCGAGCGCCCCGACCACGATCTGGATCACTCGGTCGGCTATCTGCTCAACCGCGCGGCCAGCATCATCGCGGCCCGCTTCAGCGACGACCTGAAGGCTTACAACATCAACCTGCAAACCTGGCGCGTGCTCGCGGCGTTGCGTCACGAAGATCACCAGACGCTGTCCGACCTCGCCAGCCATACGGGATCCGAGCTGTCCTACCTGTCTCGCGCGGTCAGCGCGCTGGAAGCCAAGGGCTACATCCAGCGCAGCGAATCGCCGTCCGATCGACGCAACATTCATCTTTCGATCACCCCGGCAGGCGCGGCGATCGTCGCCGAACTTGCCCCGCGTGCCTGGGAAATCGAGCGCATGTCCATGAAGGGTGTCACGGCCAACGAACTCGCGATCACGCTCAAGACGCTGCGGGCGGTCTTTTCGAACCTCGTCGATAGCTGCGAAGACGCCTCCGTCGTCAATCGCAAGCTGACTGTCGCGCGCCGCGTGCGCCGCCGCGAAGCACGCGACGAAGCGTCCCAATGAACGCGCGGGCGCCCTGCCCGCGCGGCCACGCCATCAATGCGCATGCGGTACGAAGTCCTGCGTGATCTGCTTGTATTCGAGAAAATCCTCCACTGAAGCAAGGCCGCCGAGGCGCCCGGAACCGCTCGCCTTGAATCCGCCCTCCTCGAACTCGACCGCCAGATTCGCCCAGCTATTGATGGAAATCAGGCCGGCATGCAAGCGCCGCGCAACGCGCACCGGACGATCGACATCACGACTCCAGACACAGGCGCTGAGTCCATAGTCGCTGTCGTTGGCCATGTCGATGGCTTCTTCTTCGGTATCGAAAATCTGCAGGGTTTGCACCGGCCCGAACGTCTCTTCGCGGACAATCGGCAAGCCCGGATCGCTGATCTCGAGCAGCGTCGGCAGATAGAACGCGCCGCCCGCGAGCGCCGGATCGCCCGGTAGGCCGCCACGCACGATGGCGCGCGCACCGGCTGCAATCGCTGCCTCGACGGCCGCGTCCACGCGTACCACCGCGGCCTTGTCGATCAGCGGGCCCATCTGACTGGACGGATCGCGCGCCGGGCCGGCGCGCACGGCGCGCAGCCGCTCGGCAAGTCCTTCCGTGACCGCTTGCGCGACCTTGCGGTGAACGAGAATGCGGCTGCCCGTCATGCAGAACTGACCGGCGAAGACCGTGCAGGATTTCTCGAGCACGGGCAGCGCGGCGTTCAGATCGGCGTCGTCGAAAATCAGATGCGGGGTCTTGCCGCCGAGTTCGAGCCCGACGCGCTTGAGACGGTCCGCAGCCGCGCGAGCGATGGCGCGCCCGGTCGTGGTGCTGCCCGTGAAGCTGATGGCGGGCACCTGGCGCGAATCGACGAGCCGCCGCGCTCCATCGGCGCCGGACTCGATAACGATGTTCACGACGCCCGGCGGAATCTCGCTCACGGATTCGATGATGCGACCGAGCAGCGCCGCCGTTTGCGCCGCCTGATGCGGCATCTTGATGACGGTGCTGCAACCCGCGGCCAGCGCCGGCGCCAATGCGCGGATGCACAGGTACGCCGGTGAATTCCACGGGACGATGAGACCGGCGACGCCGACCGGCTCGCGGATCGACATCGACTGCTGGCCCGGCCGGCTTTCCAGCACACGCCCGAAGTTGTGCATCGAAAGGCCCACGGCAAAGCGCAGCGCGCGTGGAATCAGCGACGCCTCGAAGGTCGCTTCGGGGCGGATCTTGCCGTTCTCCATACAAAGCGTGTCGATAACGTCATCGAGCCGGGCCTCGAACGCATCGGCGAGATGGCTCAGGGCCGTGGCGCGCCGATGGGCGTCGCTTCGCCAGGGGCTGCGCAGAAACGCCCCGGCGGCCGCATCGATCGCAGCCTGCATGGTCTGCTCCGGCGCGTCGTGAAAATAGCCGATTACATCGCCCGTCGCCGGATCGATACTCGCGCGGCGCGGACCATCGCTGCGCCATGCGCCTGCGATCCAATGCTGCGCATCAGGTACTGCTGACATGGCGGGTTCTCCTCTTTCAACAAATGTCGATTTGATTGAGCGGCATGCCGTCGAGCCTGTCAGGCCGCGGTCGTGCGTGCGCCGTCACGGGCGACGCGATCGAGCAGACGCGCGGCATTGCCCCCTTCGACCGCGCGCAGCTCCGTGTCGCTGAAGCCGACGTCGCGCAGGCCCGCCAGGGTTGCCTGCATGCCGTGCTCGGGGACGAACGGAAAGTCCGTGCCCAGCAGCACGTTCGCGGGTGTGACCAGCTTGAGCAGGGCGGCCATCGAAATCGGGTTCGCGGAAATGGCCGTGTCGTAATAGAGGCGGCGCAGGATCGGCATCACGCCGTCCGGCACGTGCTGGGCGAGGCCCTTGTCGATAAAGCCGAGCATCGCCATGCGGGTCGCGAGATAAGGCACGGTGCCGCCCGCGTGCGAGAAGATGAAGCGGATGTCCGGGCAACGGCCGAACGTCCCCGAAAACAGGAGGCTCGCGACCGTGCGCGTGGTGTCGTGCGGAAACTCGATCAGCGAATCCGGTTCGTCGGGCAACAGGCCGCGGCTGCAACTGCAGGAGGTCGGGTGTACATAGACCACCGCCTTGCGGCGGTTAAGCTCGTCGAATACCGGGACGAACTCCGCGTGCCCCAGATAGCGGTCGCCGTAGTTCGTCATCAGACCGATGCCGTCCGTCTTCAGAACCTCGAATGCATGGTCGATCTCCTTGAGTGCCGCGGCGACGTCCGGCAGCGGCAGCGCGGCGAACGTGCCGAAGCGGGTCGGATGATCGGCCACCATCTGCGCGGAGAATTCGTTGCAGGCGCGCGTGAGCGTTCGCGTTTTCGCCATGTCGGACATCCATAGCGGCGGCGCCGACACCACCGCGGTCGTGATGCCGTGGCGATCCATCACGGCGAGCGAATCGGCTACCCGCCACTGCGGCGCGACGCGATTCGGTGCGGGTGCGCCAATGGCCGCCTCGCCCATGGTTTCGCGAAACACCGGCGGCAAAAAGTGATGATGAACGTCGATGCGCTGGACCGCGGCGGACGTGGCCGCCGCCTTCCCCCCTGTGCCCTTTTCCGTTTGTGCCATGCCGGGCACGACCTTGCTTGCGAGCAGGCCCGCCATCATCATTCCCAGCTTGCGGCGTGCGGGACTTGCAGCACGACCGGTCTCCATGGTGCGTTCGTTGTTTTCCTGATGCATGGCTCTTCCTGAGTTGAATGCATTGATGCCCGTCGCGGCGAAGCCTCCGATACCCAGGCCGCGCATTGACGGGCGCGGGTATCAGACAGGCTCGGCGACGACGCGATTCTCGATCCTCCCGATGCCGTCGATTTCAGCGCGCATGATGTCGCCGACGCGCAGATACTTCGCCGGGCTCATCGCGACGCCCACGCCCGAAGGCGTCCCCGTCGCCAGCAGATCGCCCGGTTCGAGCGTAAAGGCCGTGGAGAGGTGCGCGACCTGCGCGTAGACGTCATGGATCATCGAGCCGGTCTCGTCGTCCTGGCGCAGCTCGCCGTTCACCCACATCCGCAGACGCAGCGCATGCGGGTCGCCCAGCTCGTCGGGCGTGACGATCCACGGGCCCGTGGGACCACAGGTGTCGAACGACTTGCCGATCGTCATGGTCTGCGTGGCGAGTTGCCAGTCGCGCACGGATACGTCGTTGCACACCATGTAGCCGGCGATGAACGCGCCCGCCTCCTCGCGCTTCACGTGGCGGCAACGCTGACCGATCACCGCGCACAGTTCGACTTCGTAGTCGAGCTTGTCCGATACGGCCGGCAGATGCACGTCGCCGAACGGACCGTTGATGCAGGAGACCTGCTTGTTGAACCAGACTTGCGTCGGTGGTGTTTCCACCCCGACTCTCGCCGCCTCTTCCACGTGCTTGCGATAGTTCATGCCGATCGCGAGAAACTTCGACGGATTGGGCAGCGGCGCCAGCAGTTCGATCTCCGGAAGCGGCACCGCATGATCGCCGCGCACGGCGTGCGCACGCGTCATTGCACCGGGACCGGCCTGCAGCAGCGCCAGCATCGTGTCCGGCAACGTGGCGTCGTTGCGCGGCAGATCGATCACCTGATCGCCTTCCACCTTGCCGATCGAGATCTTGCCGTTATGCCGATAAGTAACGAGTTTCATGAGTGATTGAAAAAGAAAGGGTTATGCGAGGCTCGCGGGAGACGGGGCTTCGTTGACCTGCCCGTCGCCGTGAGCCATGACGGGAAATGGATAGCGACGCGGCAGTCGCAGCAGCAGCCACGCAGCGCACACCAGCACCACGACGAACGCGATCAGTGCGGGACGGTAGGAGCCAGTGGCATCGTAGGCGGCGCCCATCGCGAACGGCCCGAGTCCGCTGCCGATGGTAAATACCGCGAACAGGTAGCCGTAAATCTGCCCGAACGCGCGCAGACCGAAGTAGCGGCTCTGCAGATAGGCGATCAGATCGACTTCCGCGCCCATGCCGAGGCCGATGAGCACGGCGCCGAAGGCCGTGAGCAGAGGGTCCCTGCTGGCGAGCAGCGTCGCCACGCCGAGCGCCGGCAGCACGACAAACGCGATCGCGACATGAGGGCCAAAGAACCGGTCGAGCAGGAAACCGCACAACAGACGCCCGACGATCAGCGACGCCCCGATCCCGGAGAACACCACCACCGCCCGGTCTGCGGGGATGCCGCGATCGGTCAGCAGGGGCACGAGATGCACGATCGTTCCGTTGGCGACGATCGGTATGCAGAAGAACGCCACAGCGAGCATCCAGAAATGCGGGCTGCGCAGGGCCGCGCGCGCTTCGATGCCGGGCAGGCCGCGCACGTGCGCCTGGGCCGCCGCCGTGCGTGGCGAGCCGTGCGCATCGCCGACGAAGAGCCCGACAGCGACGAACGCAATCACGAACACGGTCATGCCAACCGCGACGTAGGCGCCGCGCCATCCGAACCGGTCGAGATACAGCTGCGTCAGGCGCGGCACGAGCGCTGCGCCGAGCCCGACGCCCGTCATGGCGATGCCCATTGCGAGGCCGCGCCGCCGGTCGAATGCGGCGGCAATCGCCTTGGCGTACGGCAGCGGCGCCTGCCCCGCGCTGAAGAGGCCCACCACCGAGAACATCGCGAGAAACACCACCGGGATGCCTGGCGCCAGCGACATCGCCGCGATGGCCAGCGCAAACAGGGTGATGACAGCGAGCGTGACCCGCTTGATGCCGTGGCGGTCCATCAGCTTGCCGGCAATGGGCGTGCCCACCGCGGCGAAGACCGATCCGAGCAGCACGGCGGCGGACACCATGCTGCGATTCCAGCCGAGTTCCGCCATGATCGGCTTCATCAATACGGAAGCTGAAAACTGCAGGACCGTGACGTTGCCGACGATCAGTCCGAGGACCGAGCCGAACACGATCCACCATCGATTTCTAAACATACGTCGCACGATTGTCTCCAGTTGCTCTTGTTATCCAGTTCCGCGCCACGACGGGCAGGTCCCGCCGCGTTGTCATGCGGTGGTGCTGTGCTCGATAAAACGTCCAGCGTGAAACAGCAGCGGCGATTCGCTGCCATAAGAAAAACGCTCGACGTGACCGAGAATCATCACGTGATCGCCATACGTCTCGATGGCCGCTCTCCGGCATTCGAAGCGGGCCAGCGTGTCGCCGATCACGGGCACGTCGCCGAGGCCGGTTTCGATGCGTTCGCTGAAGGAGGCGAACTTGTCTTCCGAGGGCCGCGCGAAATGACTCGCGAGATGCTGCTGGTCAGCGGCCAGCACGTGTACCGCAAAGTAGTCGGACGCCCTGAACACCGGCAGACTCGGGGCGCGATCGTTCAGGTACCACGCAACGAGCGGCGGATCGAGCGAAACCGAGCAGAACGAGTTGACGGTCAACGCAGCCTTGCGGCCGTCCGCAGTACGGGTCGTGACGATGCAGACGCCGGTGGCGAAGCGTCCTAGCGCGTTGCGCAATTCGCGGCTATCGACAGATGGCGTGCTCATGCTTTTTCCCCGGTTTTCTCCGCGCTGAAATCAGGTGCGGCATTGGCGCCGGCGCCCGTGAAGCAGCGTGGATCACGTGTGGATCCCCAGTAGTCCAGCGAAAGCGGCGACGGCTCGATGCGCCGCGGCGCGCGTGGGAACGCTTCGGGAAACGCCTCCATGCCGAAGCTGTATTCCATCGTCAGACCGTCGGGATCGAGGAAGTACAGAAACACGCTGTCGGACGCAGGATGCCGGCCCGGCCCGAACACCACATCCGAGTTGGCGGTCTTCAGGCGCGACAGTGCCCGGCCGACGTCGTCGATCTCCGTCACCATGTAGTTGACGTGATGCAGACAGTGGCGCTCGAACTTCGCGATGCCGATGCCATGGTGCCAGGGATTCGGCCAGCAGCGCATGAACGTGATGAATTCGCCGACCGCATCCGATTCGCGGAAATTCAGCACGTCGCGCCAGAATTTGACGGCGCGCGCCGCATCGGGCGTGTTGAACACGACGTGTCCGAGCCGCTGGATGCGCGCAACCGTCGGCTGAAACGGGCGCGCGGAATCGGGCAACGGCACATAGAACTCCACCGTCGCGCCGACGAGCGGTTCGAACACCCGCACGGCCCTGAGCTGTGCGCGCGAGCGGCACGTATGCGGATCGATCTCCTGCGCACGCAGACCCGCGCGGTCCAGACGCCCGATCAGCGGTTCGAACTGCGCGATGTCCTCCAGCATGAAACCGGCACAGCGCAGTCCTGCTTCCCGCGCCTCGTAGAGCACGACACCATGGTGTTCCTGATCGCAGCGCAGCCGTATTCCGCCATCGGCGCCAGTGTCGACGTATTGCAGCCCCACCACCTCCTCGTAGAAGCGGCGGGCTTTTTCCAGCTGGGTCACATTGAGCTCGACGCGCCCCAGTTTCCTGTATCGGACCATCGTCCTGTCTCCTTCAATACTGACCGCGCGGCGGCAAGCCGAGGCGCATCTGTCCGTACATCGTGGACACCGCCTGCCAGTTGACGCTGATGTGATGGGCCAGTGCGTTGATGTCTCGCCAGGCACGCTGGATGCCGTTATCCAGTTGAATGCCGGTGCCCCCGACGACGTCGTAGAGCGCGTTGATCGCCTCGACGCACAGACGCACCGACCAGGCATGGCCGCGCCGCACGGTGATGCGTTGCTCGACGCTCAGTTTCTCGCCGGCGTTGACCAGATCGGTGACCAGTTGCAGGTCGCGCTGCAGGATTAGCTGCGCGGCATCGACCGCCGCTTCTGCCTGGGCCACCGCCGACTGCACATGGCCGAACTGGGAAATCGAAGCCCCGCCGCCGGTGAAAGCGCCGCGCGTGGCGCGCGCGGCGATGCTCGCGACGAACTCGTCGATCGCGCCGCGCAGCGCCGCCGCCGCCGGGTTGGCCAGCAGCGGCGGAAAGCCGCTCAGGAAAGGCACGCGGTACAGCGCCGAATCGTGGAGATCCGCGCCCGGCGCGTCCTGTTCGAGGACGCTGGAAAACGACACCGTGCGATGCGCCGGGACGAACACTTCGGTTTCGATCGCGATGTCCTTGCTGCCGGTGCCTGCGAGGCCGACCGTGTGCCACGTATCGATGATCCGGTACTCGCCCTGCGGCACGAGAAGAAAGATCGGTCGCGGCGGCACGCCTTCTGTCTGCTCGACCATTGCGCCGAGCGCGAGCCACTGCGCGTTGTCGCTATTGCTGCCGAAGCTCCAGCGGCCCTTCAACCGGTAACCGCCGTCGACCGGCACCGCGTTGCCGGTCGGCGCGATGCAGGAAGCGAGCAGCGCGTCGGGCGACCCGCCCCACACGTCGTGCTGCGCCTCTTCCGGGAACATGCCGAGCACCCACGATGCCGCCGCGCTCAAGCCGTAGCACCAGCCTGTCGATGTGCACCCACGACCGATTTCAAAAGCAAGCCTTCGCAACGCCTCGAGGCCCAGTTCGTAACCGCCGAAGCGCCGCGGCTGCACGACCCGGTAGAGGCCTGACTCCTTGAGCAGTTGCGTGACGTCGGCCGAAACGCGGCGGTCCTGCTCGGTTTGCCGGGCGCGCTCCGCAACGACGGCGCGCAGTTCGACGGCGGCATCGAGCAGGCGCGCAAACGGGTCGTGATCGGCAAGAACAGCGATGGGCGATACGGCCGGACGTTCCAGGACGCCTGGGGAAGATGTCATTCTGTAGTCTCCTAAACTATTGCAAAAGCAACCAATCCGTGCTCGAATTAAAACCTGGAATGGTTGGTTTTGCAACCTTTATAGATCGCTCGCGAGATCAGGAGATACCCGAATGAACACACGTCTTCAGCCGTCACGTTGCGGCTGCATCGACACCCATACTCATGTCGTCCCGCACGATTTCCCGGCCTGGGTGGGTCGCCGGCCGAATGCGGCATGGCCGTCGATGCGCGATGCACAGCCCTGTCACCGGCATGTGGTCATTTCGGGCAACGTGTATCGAACGGTGTCGAATCAGGCGTGGGATGTCGACGTCCGGCGTGAGGACATGGACCGGCTGGGTGTCGAGCGACATGTGCTGTCCCCCATGCCGGAACTGCTGTCGTACTGGTTCGACGCGAAAGACGGCGCAACGCTGTCGCGCTATCTGAACGAGACGCTCGCGAACATGGTGGCGCGGGAACCCGAGCGGTTCAGCGCGCTGGGCGCCGCGCCATTGCAGGACATCGACTACGCGATCCGGGAACTCGAATTTGCTGTCCGCACATTGGGACTGGCCGGTATCGAAGTCGGCAGCAATGTAGGCGGCGTGCCGATCGGCGACCCACGTTTCTGGCCTTTCTTCGAGGCCGCCGAGGCCTGCGGCGCGGCGATCTTCGTTCACCCGTTGCGCCCCGCCGGCATGGACAGACTGGTGGGACCGGCCTCGCTGGAGCAGATCGTCGCGTTTCCTGGGGAGATCGGGCTTGCCGCAGCTTCGATCATTACGGGCGGTCTGATGACCCGGTTTCCCCGCTTGCGCATTGCACTCAGTCATGGCGGCGGTGCGATCCAGACGTTGCTGCCGCGCATGCAGTACGCGTGGGAGTCTCAGCGTGGGTTGCGCGAAGCCATCCCGGTTGCGCCGACGGAAGCCGCACGTGCGCTTTACTATGACGACCTGCTGTACAGCGCCACAGCGATTCGCGCGCTTGTCGAGACGGTGGGTGACGATCGTCTGATGATCGGCACCGACTATCCGTTTGCGATCATGGACGCCGATCCGGCCGGACGGGTGGCGTCGCTGGGACTAAGCGACGCTGCGCAGGAGGCGCTGCGGTGGCGCAATGCCGCGAGGTGGCTGGGGCTCGGTTGAGAGCACGTATGGGACGTTCGTGCATACGATTCCGATGCGGGCGTGGGGCGAGGCCAAACTGCGCCCGTAAACATGCATCTGATTGCCTGAGCGCATGACGGCGCTCCCGCCATATCGGTCGATGCACAATTTGCGTGCACGTCGCTAGTCAAAACGCCATCGTGCAGTTCTACGACCGTCGGCTGTGATCCATACGCTATCGGAGCGAGGCAACTGTCATTGCTCTCGCCCCGCCAGGCCTTCGCGTCGCCCGGTTAAACCGCGTTTGTCATGATGCTCACTTTGCTGGAGTTCCGGTACGAATCGAGCACACATCGGACGTGAATCAAAATCTCAATTCACGTTCACTTTACTTTGGTTTTATCGAGCTTCTTGCCGGTTGCCGCGTTATACCGCTCGACATATTCCTCGATCAGCTTGCGCATCGCGCGGCCGATCTGCCGATAGTCTGACTCATTCAGATTCGCCAGCGACACCCGTCCCGACGGGTGCTGCGTACCGAAGCCGCGTCCCGGCAACAGCACCACGCGCGCTTCACGCGCGAGACGGAACAGCAATTCAGACGGCTCGGTGTTCTTCAACAGCCAGTCGACGAACTCGCGCCCGAACATCCGCTCGCCAAGGAACTCGACGTCGAGGATCGTGTAGTAATCGACCTTGTTTGGATCGTCATCGTCGAACGAAATACCGA
The DNA here is from genome assembly GCA_937917025.1 of uncultured Paraburkholderia sp. Taxonomy (GTDB): domain Bacteria; phylum Pseudomonadota; class Gammaproteobacteria; order Burkholderiales; family Burkholderiaceae; genus Paraburkholderia. The sequence continues at coordinate 170 of CALFSF010000331.1, read as the reverse complement.
CCTCCTCGTACAGCGCCTGCTTGCGCTTGCGGATCAGGCGCTTTAATGCGTTCTTGTACGCATCGGGCGTGTCCATCAGCGAGAACAGCGAGAACAACACCATCTGCACCTGCTGCGGCGTCGACAAACCCGCCGTGTGATTCAGCGCGACCGTGCGGCTGTCGGCGACC
>CALFSF010000330.1 GCA_937917025.1 uncultured Paraburkholderia sp. | reverse complement strand
ATCGACGTCTGGCCCTTGCCGCTTTCTTCCACCGAACCGCCGACCTCGATGCGATAACCGACAGGCAGCGTCGCCCGGATTTGCGAGAGCGTTTTGTCGACGCTGTTCGTGACGTCGATGCCCTGTGCGCCGGGCGCGACATCGGATTGCACGGTGATCGTCGGTTGCCGGTCGCGTTCCCAGATCACGCCATATTCGAGATCGTTACGCAGATGACCCAGCGTGCCGAGCGGCACGGCGCCGTTCGGCGTCGGCATCGCAAGCGCAAGAAGGTTCGCCGGGTCGACGCGCTCGCTCTTCGGCGCGCGCAGGTCGACGCTGATCAGCTTGTCGCGCTCGCGATACTGCGTGACGGTGTAGCCGGAGAGCGTCATCGCAAGGAAGCTCGAAATGTCCTCTGACGTCACGCCGAGTTCGCGTGCCTTTTTCTGGTCCACTTCGAAGCGCACCGAACGCTCGGCCGGCTCATCCCAATCGAACTGGACGTTGCTCGTGCGGCGATCGGCGCGCATCGTCGCGGCCACGCGCTCGGCGATCGAGCGCACCGTCGCGATGTCGTCGCCGCTCACGCGAAACTGCACCGGATAGCCGACAGGCGGGCCGTTTTCGAGCCGCGACAGGCGCGTGCGGATCGCCGGAAACTCGTTGCGCAGTTTCGGCTCCAGCCAGCGTGCGAGCTTCTCGCGATCTTCCACCGATTTCGCCGTGATCACGAACTGCGCAAAATTCGGCTGCGGCAGCTGCTGGTCGAGTGGCAGATAAAAACGCGGCGCACCGGTGCCAACGAAGTCGACCGTGTGATCGATTTCCGGCCGTCCTTCGAGTGCCTTTTCGAGGCGTTGCGCCTGACGCAGCGTCGCCTCGAACGAAGCGCCTTCCGGCAGACGCACGTCGACGAGCAGCTCCGGCCGGTCCGAACTCGGGAAGAACTGCTGCGGCACGAGCGTGAAACCGCCCAGCGCGACGATAAAGAGCAGCACCGTCACGATCAGCACGATGAAGCGCCGTTCGACACACCAGCCGATCCAGCCGCGCAGGCGCCGGTAGAACCGCGTGTCGTAAATTTCATGCTCGTGATCGTGCGCTTCGTGTATCTGACGCTTGCGCTCCGGCAGCAGGTGATAGCCGAGCATTGGAATCAGCACGACGGCCGCGAGCCACGACGCGATCAGCGCAATCGCCGACACCTCGAAAATCGAGCGCGTGTATTCACCCGTGCTCGATTTCGCGAGCGCGATCGGCAGAAAGCCGGAGACGGTGACGAGCGTTCCCGTCAGCATCGGAAACGCCGTGCTCGTGTACGCGTACGCGGCGGCACGCGTGCGGTTCCATCCCTGTTCGAGCTTCACCGCCATCATTTCGACGGCGATGATCGCGTCGTCGACAAGCAGGCCGAGCGCGAGCACGAGCGTGCCGAGCGACACCTTGTGCAGACCGATATCGAACAGATACATGCATAGCGCGGTGACGGCGAGCACGACCGGAATCGAGATCACGACCACCATGCCGGTACGCACGCCAAGCGAGATCAGGCTCACCACCAGCACGATCGCGATGGCTTCGGCGACGGCTTCGAGGAAATCGTCCACCGAATGTCCGACCGCGTGCGGCATGCTCGACACTTCGACGAGCTTCAGTCCCACCGGCAGATGCGCGCGCAGCATGGCGGTCTTTTCGTCGAGTGCGCGGCCGAGACGGATCACGTCGCCGCCAGGCTGCATCGTCACGCCGATGCCGAGCACGGCCTTGCCGTCAAAGCGCATCTGCGTCGCGACAGGATCGTCGTAGCCGCGCTTGATGGTGGCGATATCGCCGAGCCGGAACGAGCGGTTGTTGACGCGGATCAGCGTGTCGGCGAGTGCCTGTACGTCCTTGAACTGGCCGGTCGGGCGCACGAAGACACGGTCGTCGGCGGTGGTCAGCGTGCCGGCCGGCGACACCGCGTTCTGCGAGTTGATCGCCTGTGCGAGTTGCTGTGGCGAGACGCCGAGCCGCGTCAGTTGCGTGTTCGCGATCTCGATGTAGATGTGCTGGTCGGGGTCGCCGAAATAATCGACCTTGCCGACGCCCGGCACGCGCAGCAGCACGGTGCGCAACTCGTCGGCGTAGTCATGCAGCTGCGCGGCCGAAAAACCGTCGCCTTCGAGCGTGTAGATGTTCGTATAGACGTCGCCGAACTCGTCGTTGAAGAATGGACCCTGAATGCCTGGCGGCAGCGTCGCGGCGATGTCGCCGACTTTCTTGCGTACCTGATACCAGGTCTCGGGCACGTCCTTCACGGGCGCCGAATCCTTCATCGAGAAGAACATCAGCGACTCGCCCGGGCGCGAGTAGCTGCGCACGAAATCGATTTGCGGCGTTTCCTGCAGCTTGCGGCCGATGCGGTCGGTCACCTGCTCCTGCACCTGGCGTGCGGTCGCGCCGGGCCAGAACGCGCCCACGCGGCCGCCCGTCGAGCTGCAAGATCGTTGTCGCGAAATAAAACAGCGTTTCTTCGTCGACCTGGAACAGCTCGTCGCGGGGAAATGTTTCCAGCACATTGGTGAGCGCCTTGCCTGAATGGCTGCTGGCGGCGAAGCCGGCGCGGGCTTCCACGCCGGCGATCTTGCGGCGCAAATAGGGAATGCTGTGCGCGGAGCGCGTATAGGCCGTCGAGGTGAACAGGCCAACGATACGCTGCTCGCCGACAAGATTGCCGGCGGCGTCGAAACGCTTGATGCCGACGTAATCCAGATAGGCGCGCCGGTGCACGCGCGCATGGATATTCGCTTTGGCAATGATCAACAGCCGCGGCTCGCGCAGGAACGCCATGATCTCCGGCGTATATTCGAGGAGTTCGCTGCCCCGCCGCAGGACCTTGAGGTCCGACGAACGCATGATGCCAAGCGCGCCGTCGGGATCCGGCGTGAGCGTATTGCCGTCCAGGGTGTAGTTGCGGACACCGAGGAACGTAAAATTGTCGGCAAGCAGCCACTGCAGGAACTGGATCGCCTCGGCGATTTCATCGACGGGCAGCGGCGGCGGATTGGTCCTGATGTCGGTGACCGCGCTGTTGACGCGATCGAGCATCGGCCGCCAGTCCTGCACCGCAAGCCGCACCTCGCCGAGCACCTGGCTCAATGCATGCTCAAGGTCGGCGCACGCAGCCTCGTCGAGCGGCTCGAGATGAACGTGGATAAAGCTTTCGCGCGGATGGCCGCCATCGGGGGCGCCAAGCGCGACGAGCCGGCCATCCTCGCGCTGCACGCCAAACACAGGGTACGCCACCAGCAGGACCTTGAGCCGCCGT
>CALFSF010000329.1 GCA_937917025.1 uncultured Paraburkholderia sp. | reverse complement strand
GACGCCGTTACGCCCATGCCCTTACACTGGACGCGGCGGTGGTCGCGCGGCTTCTGGCCGCGGTGCTGCTAGGGTACTCGACGCTCAAGGTGCTCGGCATCCGCCGCATCCAGCCGCCGCAACTCAAGGTCGCCAGGGGCCTCTTCAACTTCGGTGGCTGGATGCTCGTGACGAGCATGACGAACATGGTCTCCGATTCGCTCGACCGCATGATGCTCGGGACAGCAATGGGCGCGCGCTTCGTCACGTACTACACGGTGCCGCAAAACCTGGTCTACCGGCTCAACATCGTTTCGACGGCGGTGGTGCGCACGCTCTTTCCCCGCCTGTCCGCCGTGCGGCGCGATCACGCGGACGTGCTCGCGCAACAGGCGCTCGAATTTCTCAACGCGGTGTTCACACCCGTTGCGATCGTCGCGATCTTCGGGCTCGAACCGTTCCTGCATCTGTGGGTCGGCGCCGAACTGGCACGCGAAGCGGCACCTGTAGGCCGTATTCTGGTGTTGAGCGTCTGGCTCATCGGGCAGGCGAACGTCACGCGCGTGCTGATCCAGTCGCAGGTGAATCCCGCTGCGGCCGCGAAAGTCGCGCTCGTCGAACTGCCGCTCTTCGCGGGCGGCCTGTGGTTCGGCATCGCGCATTTCGGCCTGATTGGCGCCGCGGTAGTCGTGGTCTCGCGCTCGCTCTTCGATTACGCGGTGCTGTTGTGGCTCTCGGCGATCCGCGCGCGGCCCATCTGGTTCGACATGCTGCCGCATCTCGTCTTTCTGCTGGGCAGCCTCTATCTCGCCGCGTTCCTGTCGAGCTTCACGGTAGCGCTCGCCGCGGGCGCGCTCGTCGTGCTCGCGAATACGGGCTGGTCTCTCACGATGACGCCAGCGGTGCGCGGGCTTGCCCGTTCGCTGCTGTTGCGGCTGAACCCGAGGAAAAGCGCATGAACCACGACGTCCTTGACGAACCCGTCCTGCGCGCGAACCCCGACGCACCGGCCGCGCCCGCCACGCGCATCCCCGGCGCGCTGTTGCCCGCGCCGCGCCCGGCACTGCCGGCGCGCCGCCCGCCCCCTTCGGGCAAGCCGGTGCGCGTCGCGATCGTGCATGACTGGCTCGTCACCTACGCGGGTGCCGAACGCGTGCTCGAACAGATCATCGCGTGCTTTCCGGATGCGGACCTGTTCAGCCTCGTCGACTTTCTCGACGACCGCTCGTTCATCCGCAACAAGCCGGTCACCACGTCGTTTATCCAGAACCTGCCGCTCGCGCGCACGAAGTACCGCGCGATGCTGCCGCTGATGCCGCTTGCGATCGAGCAGCTCGACGTGTCCGCCTACGACGTCGTGATTTCAAGCAGCCACGCGGTCGCGAAGGGCGTGCTGACGGGCCCCGATCAGGTCCATATCAGCTACGTGCATTCGCCGATCCGCTATGCGTGGGATCTGCAGCATCAATACCTGAAGCAGTCGAACCTGATCAACGGTCCGCGTTCGGTCATCGCACGGCTGATTCTTCACTACATCCGCAACTGGGATATCCGCACGTCGAATTCGGTGGACGAATTCGTCGCCAATTCGGCGTTTATCGCGCGGCGCATCAAGAAGGTCTATCAGCGCGACGCGCAAGTCATCTTTCCGCCTGTCGACGTCGACGCGTTTCTCGTCAACGAACACAAGGAAGATTTTTATCTGACCGCTTCGCGCATGGTGCCGTACAAGAAGATCGACCTGATCGTCGAGGCGTTCGCAAAGATGCCCGCGCGGCGTCTCGTCGTGATCGGCGACGGCCCCGACATGCAGAAGATCCGCGCGAAGGCGACGCCGAACGTCGAGATCATGGGGTACCAGCCGTTCGCGGTGCTGCACGACCAGATGCGTCGCGCGAAGGCGTTCGTGTTTGCCGCCGAGGAGGACTTCGGCATCTCGGTGGTCGAGGCGCAGGCCTGCGGCACGCCGGTCATCGCGTACGGCAAGGGCGGCGCGCTCGAAACGGTGCGCGACCTGTATGAGACCCGGCCCACGGGCATGTTCTTCGACGAACAGAGCACTGCGTCGATCATCGCGGCCGTCGAGCAGTTCGACGGGAATATCGGACTTTTTTCGCCCGCCGATTGCCGCGCGAACGCCGAGCAGTTTTCGGCACGCTACTTTCGCGAGCGCTTTTTCGCGCACGTCAAGGACAAGGTCCCGGCACTACGCAATGCAACGCTGCCTGCGGTCAATTTCGCGCCGCCTTCCGATGGCGCGCTCAAGGCCGGCAGCATCGGCGTGCTCGCGCTCGATCAGAGTGGCGTGCTGGGCGGCGCCGAGCTGTCGCTGCTCGAAGTCGTCAAGACGCTGCGCGCGCGCATCCACGTCGCGCTCTTCGACGATGGTCCGTTTCGCACCGCGCTCGACGAAGCGGGCGTCGCGGTCGACGTGCTGGACGCCGGGGCGCTGCGCCACGTGCGCAAGCAGGGCGGCAAGCTGCCGAAGGGGTCGGCGCTAACGGGTCTTGCGTCGCTCGTGCGTGCCGTGACGGCGCGCGCGCGCGAGGCCGACGTGATCTACGCGAACACGCAGCGCGCGATGGTGATCGGTGCGCTGGCAGGCAGACTCGCGCGCAGGCCGGTGGTCTGGCATCTGCGCGATATCGTCAGCGCGCAGCACTTTGGCCGCAAGCAGCTGGCGATCATCAAGTGGTGCGCGAAGTTCGGGCTCGCGCATGTGGTCGCGAATTCGGAGGCTTCAGCAAAGGCGTTTTCCGATCTGACCGGCTTCGACAGCAAGCGGATCGACGTCGTGTTCAACGGCATTTCCGCGGCGCCGTTCGATGCGTTGCGCGGTGTGCCGCGACACAGCTTGCGCACGCGGCTGGGTTTGCCGCAGGACGCGTTTCTCGTCGGCTCGTTCAGCCGCCTCGCCCACTGGAAGGGCCAGCACGTCCTGCTCGAAGCGATGGTGCTCAATACCCGCATGCATGCGGTATTCGTCGGCGCCGCGCTCTTCGGCGAGGATGAATACGAAGCCGGCCTGCGCGCGTTCGTCGAAGCGAACGGCCTTGCCGGGCGCGTGCATTTCCTCGGTTTCCAGCACGACGTCGCGGCCTGCATGGGCGCGGTGGATGTCATCGCGCATACATCGATCACGCCGGAGCCGTTTGGACGCGTGATCGTCGAAGGCATGCTCGCGCTGCGTCCGGTGGTCGCCGCGCGCGCGGGCGGCGTGCTCGAAATCGTCGAAGACGGTGTCGACGGATTGCTGTGCGAGCCGGGCGATGCAAACGCGCTTGCCGGAACGCTCGCGAACCTCCAGACGGACGTGGCGCTGCGCGAACGGATCGTCGCGAACGGCCATCGCACGGCGGTGCAGCGCTTTGGTACCGCGAACTATGTCGCTGGCGTCGAGCGCATTCTGAAGAACGTCGCAGGGCAGGCGGCGAAACGTGGAAAGCCGAGGAAGGCAGCCGTCGCGTAAGGCGGCGCGACGGACAGGCCAGATGAAGCCGGCCGCGTCAGCGGCCGGTACAAAACAGCAAACAACAGGAAATGGCGGTTGCTCAAACCAGAACGGCCGCCGCTTTTGCCCTGGGCTTGAGGCTCGCCGACCACTTCATCGCGGGCAGTTCGACCAGACGGTAGAACACCCACGCGAACGGAATGGCGAGCAGCAGGAACGCGAACGAAGGCCAGATCGCAACCTGCCGCGACGCATGAAACACCAGCGCCGACAGCAACACGAAGAGCGGCAGGTGGACGACGTAAAGCGAAAAGCTGAAGTCGCCGAGGTGCGACAGCAGCGGAAAACGCGGCGCGTTCGAATCGGGTCGATCGAGCGCCTTCAGCAGATAGCACGCGAAACCGGCGGCCCACAGCTGGAACGCAGCGTATTGCCCGAAGTGGAACGCAGCGCAGCCGGCAAGAATGAACGCCGCCGCGCAGCCGTAAAGCCACCGCGAACGCGGACCCGCACGGCTGCCCGCATGCGCTTTCGCTTCGGCGATCCAGACGCCGAGCGTCCACGAGAGCCAGTACGACGTGAAAAACTGCATGTCGTGGCGCTCCAGCACGAACGCCGACACGACGTTGAGCGCCGCGACGAGCGCCACGGTCCAGCGCATGCCGAGCCGGCGGCGCAACGCGAACAGCAGCGGATAGACGGCGTAGAACTGGACTTCGAGCGAGAGCGTCCAGAGCGCGCCGTTCGAACCGTAGGTTCGGCCCGCGACGCCCTGCAGCGAAAAAAGATTCACGAGGAACACGGAAAGGCCGATGTCTTTCAGCTTGTGGCTCACGGGTGGCAGATGGTAGCTGATCGAATCGAGTGCGAACGTGAGCAGCAGCGCGGCCAGCAGCACCGGATAAATGCGCGCGAAACGGCGTGCCCAGAAATTCACCGCATCGAGCTGGTATGACGGATTCGTGGCCAGTCTTCGCGCGCCGCTGCGATGAATGCAGTAGCCGCTGATGACGAAGAAAATCGGCACGCCCGCCGAGCCCCATGCGACCGGCAGCGTCAGGTACGCGACGATCGTGTTGAGATCGAGCACCTTGCCTGCGGTGCGGTGAAACGTCTCCATGCCGACCCATGTGACCTGACGGCAGTGGAAGTAGGCGACGAGCAGGGCGGCGAAGCCTCGCATCGCGTCGACGACGTGCTCCCTCGCGACGCTTTCGACACGAGGGGGAGTCAGTGAGACGGATGTGAATGGCAGCGATGCATCGGAGCCATTCAATGCCGGATCGCTCATACGGAATTCCTCGTTCATGCGTTTGCGAACGCGGGTGCCGATGGGTGGATGAAGAAGCGTCATCGACGCATCCGGCTGCACGAGCATCGTAATGCGCGGCGGTAATGAATAAATGAATAAAAAATCGCCTTTCAAAAGTAATTAAAAGGCACGCCGGCGACGGCCGAACTGTAAAGAAACGGGATTTTGGAGGACGGATTTTTTATCCGTTTTGTCATGCTAGTTTGAAGGCTGATTGCTGGAATGAGGGAGTCACGCCATGAACATGCATCTGCTGGCAGGTATCGCTGTATTGCTGATCCTCGTCGCGATTTCCGCGTACCGCGAGGCGTTGCGGAACGAGCCGATCAGCCGGATCCGGATGAATCAGGGCGACAGGTTGCCGCCATCGGACGAGACTGAGTAACCGGAAATCCGCTTGCGCGCGTTTTACCCGCCAGACATCGCGCGCCTTCGACGGAACCGGAAAATCCTTCCACCCTCAGTCCAATTCGCGTGTAACAGTTTCCACTCGAATTTCATAATATGACAATCCGTCACTATTGATTATGCATATTGCGATTTAATCGCAATTCAGGCACTCAGGACCATTTATTTTCCGCTAATCTTTTCAGGGAACGCACGCCGCCCGTCATCCCACCGATGTGAGAACCCGATCATGCTGAAAGTCACCAAAGCCGTGTTTCCCGTGGCGGGCCTCGGCACGCGCTTTCTGCCTGCCACCAAGGCGAGCCCGAAGGAAATGCTGCCGGTCGTCGACAAGCCCTTGATCCAGTACGCGGTGGAGGAAGCAATCGAGGCCGGCATCACGGAGATGATCTTCGTCACGGGCCGCAGCAAGCGCGCCATTGAAGACCACTTCGACAAGTCATATGAAATCGAAGCCGAGCTCGAAGCTCGCGGCAAGGAAGAACTGCTCGCTCTCGTGCGCAACATCAAGCCCGCGAACGTCGACTGTTTCTACATTCGCCAGGCGACGGCGCTCGGCCTCGGTCACGCCGTGCTGTGCGCGGAAAAGCTGGTGGGCGACAGCCCCTTCGCCGTGATGCTCGCGGACGATCTGCTGCACAGTACCGAGCCCGTGATGAAACAACTGGTCAACGTGTTCAATCACTATCACAGCTCGGTGGTGGGTGTGGAAACCATTGCGCGTGAGAAGAGCCGCTCCTGCGGCGTGGTCGAGGGCCGCGAGTGGGAAGAGGACGTCATCAAACTGTCGGGAATCGTCGAGAAGCCATCGCCTGAAAATGCGCCGTCGAACCTCGGTGTCGTGGGCCGCTACGTGCTGATGCCGACGATCTTCGATCACATCCGCGCATTGCAGCCGGACGCGGGCGGCGAATTGCAGCTGACCGATGCGTTGCAGTCGCTGCTGATGGAAGAGCAGGTGCTGGCGTACCGCTATTTTGGCACGCGTTTCGATTGCGGCAGCAAGCTCGGCTATCTGAAGGCGACCGTCGAATTCGCGCTACGCCATCCCGAAGTGAAAGCGGATTTCGAAGCGTATCTGCAAAACTATCTGCCGCTCGCGCTCACCGCGAAGGCTGCCTGAATCAATCGCGCCGTCAGGCGTTCCAGCTTGCGTCGCGATGTGCACGGGCGAGCAGGTCACGGACTTCGTCATCGGCGGTTTCGCTGAAGTCCACATAAAACTGACCCCCGCTGAAGAAGACCTGCGGCTTCATCGCGCAGACCAGTTCATCGACGCTGTCTC
>CALFSF010000328.1 GCA_937917025.1 uncultured Paraburkholderia sp. | reverse complement strand
CCTGCAGTCGAAGGGCGGGCCGTTCGTGCCGATCGCGGCGCCGATCGCGGTTGCGGTCGAAACGCTCGGGGGCCTCTTTCTCGTGCTCGGTTTCAAGATCCGTCCGCTCGGCATCGTCATGGCGCTGTATACCGTCGCGACGGCGATCACGGGCCACGACTTCTGGAACATCACCGATGCCGCGCTTCAGCACGACATGGTCATTCATTTCTGGAAGAACATCGGCATTGCCGGCGGTTTCCTGCTGCTGTTCGTGACGGGCGCGGGCCGTATCAGTATCGACGGTGCGCGCGCGCCGCGTCGCGGGCTGGGTCTGTAACTTGCTGGTTCGGTTATGCTGGTCCTTCGATGGATGCGGCAGTGGGCGCCAGCGGGAATTCACCGGCTGTGCGAGGATGGTTTCAGGCATCTCCATGCAGGGAGCAGATAATGATTCAAAGTTTCAGCCAGACCGTGGGCGGCAACGTGTTTCAGCTTTGCGCGAGCCTCGGCGAAGGGCCGACGCCGCATCGCGTGATCATCAGCGATGCCGGTTCGGCGAAAACACTGGTCATACTCGACGCGTCAGGTTTTCTCGGCACCCTCAAGGCGGAAATCGAGGACCCGGCCGAACTCCTTCAAAGCGCGATCCACAAGGTGCAGGAAGAAGGGCTGGTCGAACGCGCGCTCGATACCGGCGAAATCCAGGAAGCCTCGCTTTGACGCGTGATTGACAGCAGGTTGCGCGAGGCGCTTCATCCTGCTGTTCGCACGATGACAACACCCACGCTGCTCACGCAGCGTGGGTGTTGTGCTTTGAGCGGCGCCAGGAAGTCATGATTCGACGTCGGGCGCGAGATCCAGGCGGTCTGGCTCGCGCGTGTGCGGTTCGGGGTGCACGAGACACCCGAGCCCGACACCCGCGAGCAGCAGCGCGGTGCAGATGGCCGCCGACGTCTGCAATCCATCGACGATGTTCGCGGGTAGCGCCCCGCTCGCAAGCGCGCCGAACGCCGCCACGCCGATTGCGCCGCTGGCCTGGCGCACGGTGTTGAGCACCGCGGATGCCGTCGCCGCACGCTGCGGTTCGACCGAAGCCAGAATGGCCGTGGTCATCGCTGGAACCGCGAGTCCCATGCCGGAAGGAATCAGCAGAAACGGCACGAGTATCGCGATGAGCGGTGTCGACGCGCCGACAAAATGCAAGAGGCCATAGCCGAGCGCGCCGACACACGCGCCTGCGATCATCGGCAGGCGCACGCCGTAGCGGCCCACCACCCAGCCGCTTGCCACGTTCGAGACGAGAAAGCCGGCTGGCAGCGGCAGAAACGCGAGGCCGGCCTGCAACGGCGTGTCGCCACGAACGCGCTGCAGATACAGGCTCAGCACGAACACCATGCCGTAGTACGTCAGATTCACACAGCTGCCGAACAGCACCGCGGCGCTGAACGTGCGGATGCGAAACAGCGACAGCGGCAGCATTGGCTCGCGAACACGGCTTTCGACCGCCACGAACGCAATCCCGGCGACGAGCGCCAGCGCCAGTCCGCCCGCTACCAGCGGATGGGCAAGGCCGAGCGGCCGCCATTCGATCACGGCGGCGGTCAGCGCTGTCAGCGTGATGACGGCGAGCAGTTGCCCCGACAGATCGACACCGCGTGGCTTTTGCGCGTTCTGGCCGGCTGTTTTCGATTCAACGTCGCCGCGCGGAATCCACACGAAGGTCGCGAGAAGCCCGCCCGCACAGATCGGCAGGTTCACGAGAAAAATGCTGCGCCAGCCGAACGCGGCGATCAGCGCGCCACCGACCACCGGGCCGGCGGCAATCGAAATGGCGCCGGCTGCCGTCCACAATCCGACGGCGCGCGCCCGAAGTTTGGGATCGTGTCCGCATGCGGTGTTGAGCAACGCGAGCGAATTGGGCAGCATCGCCGCCGCGCCGATGCCCTGCGCGGTGCGCGCGGCGACCAGCATCGCACCGTTCACCGACAGTCCGCAAGCAAGCGAGGCGAGCGCGAACAGCATCATGCCGAACGCGTACAGACGACGCGCGCCGAAGCGGTCGCCGAGCACGCCGAACGACAGCATCGTCACCGCGAACGCGAGCGTGTAGGCATCGACGATCCATTGCAGGCCCGATACGTTCGTGTGCAGGTCGGCGCCCAGGTTCGCGAGCGCGATGTTGACGATGGTCACGTCGAGTTGCGTGACGACGAAGCCCACGCTGACCGTCGCGACGATGCGCGCGAATGCGGGGGTGAAAGTGGTGTTGGGCGAGTTCATATGAAGCATCGTAGACCTTCTCACGCAGCGATGTTTCGTGCTGCCGTGAAGTATGGATGCGTTCCCGCCCGTCACGCGTCAGCGCTGCGGCGCGTCCTTGATGAAGAACGTCGTCAGTGTGCCGAGAATGCAGATCGCGCCGACGTACATCGGCGCGGCCAGCGGATCCGACTTCATCATCAGCGAGACGACGATCGGCGTGAGGCCGCCGAACACCGCATAGGCCACGTTGTACGAAAACGAAATGCCGGAGAACCGCACGACCGGTGGAAAGGCCTTGACCATCACGCACGGAATGGCGCCGATCACGCCGACGAGAAAACCGCTCGCGCCGTAAAACGGCACGAGCCACGACGTATCGGCCATGAACCGCCGGAACATCGCGTAATAGCATACCGCGAGCGCGATGCCACCGATGAAAATCGTCCGCCCCGCGCCGATGCGGCCCGCTATCGAGCCCGCCATCACGCAGCCGATGGTCAGGCACAGCGTCGCGACGCAGTTCGCGAGCAGCGACGTTTCCGGCGTGATGTGAAACTGCTTTTGCAGCAGCGTCGGCGTCATCAGGATCACGACGACGATGGCCGCCGAAAGCATCCACGTGAGCAGCATCGAAACGATCACCGCGCGTCCATGATCGCGCAGCACGGCCTTGAGCGGAATTTCCGCGGCGAGCGACTTGCGCTGCTTCATTTCGGCGAACACCGGTGTTTCATGCAGCCAGCGGCGCAGATAGACCGAGAACAGGCCGAACACGCCGCCGAGCAGGAACGGCACGCGCCACGCGTAGTCCGCGATTTCAGCGGGTGCGAATTGATGGTTGACGGCCGCCGCGATCAGCGAACCGAGCAGGATGCCGGCCGTGAGACCCGCCGTCAGCGTGCCGCACGCGTAGCCGATGTGCCGCTCGTGCACGTGCTCGGAGACGAACACCCATGCGCCCGGCACTTCGCCGCCCACCGCCGCGCCCTGCATCACGCGAAACAGAAGCAGCAGCACGGGCGCCATCACGCCGATGCTTGCGTACGTGGGCAACAGCCCCATCAGCAGCGTCGGCAGCGCCATCAGCAGCACGCTCAGCGTGAACATGCGCTTGCGTCCGAACAGGTCGCCGAAGTGCGCCATGACGATGCCGCCCAGCGGCCGCGCAAGATAGCCGGCCGCGAAGATGCCGAAGGTTTGCACCTGACGCAGCCATTCCGGCATCACCGCGGGAAAAAACAGATGGCCGATGACCGGCGCGAAAAACACAAAGATGATGAAGTCGTAGAACTCGAGTGCGCCGCCGAGCGCGGCCAGTCCTAACGTTTTGTAGTCGCTGCCGGTGAGGGCGCGTGGTGTGACGGGTTGTGCGGATTGTGCCCTACCCAGTTCCGTAGCTTGCATTGCGATGTCGTGATTTTCTGGATTGATATACCACGCGGAAAAGCGTGGAATGCGGCGGCGTCGGGCGAGAGAGGTGAAAGGCGCGGGGGTAGGGCACGAAACACAGGCACGCCGCCCGGATAAGGGCGCGCGTGTCGACGACTTTTTTTGCCAGCGCGCGATTTTACAGGATGAAAGCCGGGTCTCGACAAGCGCTGTCGGCGCTGGACGGCGCAACCCACGCGAGGCGCACAGGCGCGGGCGGCGGGCGTCTCCGCGCGGGCGCCCGGTGTGTACCGGGTGCGTGCCGAAATTCGGACTGCTCTTATGGGCCGGGGGAGAGCGCGCCAACAGAATCGCGGGCGAATCCACCTGTTAAGAGTTCTCTCATGCGTATTGCCATCCTCCAGCGCGACCCTGTGTACTGCAAGATCATCGAAAAGATCATCACCGAGGCAGGGCATACGTGCCTGACGTATCAGGACGGCGTGAGTCTTTCAAAGGCAATGGTGCGTTCGAGCGTCGACATGCTGGTGCTCGACTGGCATGGGGCGCGCCTGTCGGGCGCGGACATTCTGAAATCGGTGCGCGCGGTGGGCGGCGAACAGTTGCCGGTGATGTTCGCCATCGGCCGATGGCTCGGAGGAAAGCATGATGCGCGCGCTGTCGTACGGCGCGGACGACTATATGACGCTGCCGGCGCGTCCCTTCGAATTTCGCGCGCGCGTTCGTGCGCTGCTGCGCCGCGCGTATCCGGAGCGGCACGGCGCGGCGCGTTTCGACTGTGGCCCGTATCACTTCGATACACGCCGGCAGCTGGTGACGTTGCGCGGCAACCCGATTCATCTGTCGGGAACCCAGTACCGGCTGGCGTCGCTGTTCTTTTCCAACATCGGCCGCGTGCTGTCGCGCGATCACATCTTCGCGATGGTGTGGGGGCGCGAGTTCCGCGAGTTCACCCGCACGATCGACAGCCACGTGTCTCGCCTGCGCGTGCTGCTCGCCATCGATCCGCAAAACGATTTCCGGCTGCAGCCGGTCTACAAGAGCGGCTACCGGCTGCTCTATCTGCGCCCGGGTGAAGCGGAGCAGCAAAAGGCCGCTTAAGCGCAGCGCCCGCGAATCATGACGCGGGGATGCAAACCCTCTAAAACCCTGAAAACCCCCGTCACGCACGCGAACGTCTACACACGTTCGTCGCAGCACAACCCTCGCGTGCGGACCATACTCAAAGCGAAGGCAGTGTCGGGCGCGTCTCGATCGAACGGCGGATCAACGCTTCGACGGATTTGCGCTCGTCGCCCGCAAGCGGAAGGCGCGGCGGCCGGACCGGTTCCGTTCCGAGCCCGACGATCGCCTCGGCGAGCTTGATGTTCTGCACGAGTTTCGCCGACACATCCAGCGCGAGCAGCGGCGCGAACCAGCGATAGATCGCGCGCGCTTCCTCGATACGGCCGGCCTTGATCAGCCTGTAAATCGCGACCGTCTCATGCGGGAACGCGCACACGAGGCCCGCGACCCAGCCGTGCGCGCCCATCAGCACCGCTTCCATCGCCAGATTGTCGACGCCGCACAGAATCGCGAAGCGATCGCCCACCGCGTTGATCAAATCCGTCACGCGCCGCACGTCGCCGCTCGATTCCTTGATCGCGACGATTTTCTTTTCGTCGGCGATTTCCGCGAACATGTCGGGCGTCATGTCGACGCCGTATGCGAGCGGGTTGTTGTAGATCATCAGCGGCAACGCGCTCGCGTTCGCGATCATCCGGAAGTGGTTCAACGTCTCGCGCCGGTCCGACAGATAACGCAGGCCCGGCAGCACCATATAGCCCGACGCGCCGCGCTTCGTACCCGCTTCGGCCTGACGGCAGCCATCGAGCGTGCTGTTTTCGGCGATGGTCAGCAGCACTGGCACGCGTCCGCGAGACGCGTCGACGGCGATGTCGAGCACCTCGAGCTTCTCGTCGAGCGAGAGCGTCGATGCTTCGCCGAGCGAGCCGCACACGATGATGCCGTCGACGCCGGCATCGATCTGCGCTTCGATGTTTTTCTTCGTCCACGCGCGGTCTATGCTGAAATCCGCGTTGAATTTGGTGGTGACCGCGGGCAATACGCCTTCCCAGATATGGGCCATGGGGGTTCTCCTGATGGTGATGATCTGAGCGGAGTCTAATCGCCGAAAAATCGCCGGTCTTGCGCGATTCTCGCGTGCCGGATGACGATTTCGGCACAGGGCCGCGCAGGTGCCCATCCCGCGTACTCGATGCAAGGCGGCGCACGCGACGCAACCATGCGCCTGTCCACGTGCTATGCCGAAATCGTCATCGCGTGCGCGTAATCACGCCAAGACTCGCGGGTGCTTCGTTTCTACCATGGCGACATGAAAACCCTCAACGTAATTGACTCGCACACGGGCGGTGAACCGACCCGCCTCGTCGTGTCGGGTGGCCCGGAACTGGGCGGCGGTACGCTCGCGGAGCGTTTCGACGTGCTGCGCACGCGCTTCGACGACTGGCGCGCGGGCATCGTCACCGAGCCGCGCGGATCGGACGTCGTGGTCGGCGCGCTGCTGTGCGAACCGGACGACGCTGAAAGCGCGGCGGGCGTCATCTTCTTCAACAACGTCGGCTATCTGGGCATGTGCGGGCATGGCACGATCGGACTCGTCGTGTCGCTTGCGCATATGGGACGCATCGGGCCCGGCCAGCATCGCATCGAAACGCCGGTGGGCGTGGTCGATGCGACGCTCAACGACGACGGCAGCGTGTCCGTGCGCAATGTACCGGCGCGCCGGCATCGACGTGCCGTGACGGTCGACGTACCCGGCTACGGCCCGCTGACGGGCGACGTCGCGTGGGGCGGCAACTGGTTTTTCCTCGTCGCGGATCATGGGCGCACGCTGACGCCGGCCAATATCGCGGAACTCACGACGTTCACCTCGACGATCCGCGATGCGCTGATCGCGCAGAACATCACCGGCGCCGACGGCGCGTTGATCGACCACATCGAACTTTTCGGACCGCCTGCGCTGCCGGGCAACGACAGCCGCAACTTCGTGCTGTGTCCGGGTAACGCCTACGACCGCTCGCCGTGCGGCACCGGCACGAGCGCGAAAGTGGCGTGCCTCGCGGAGGACGGCAAGCTCGCCGAAGGCGCGGTGTGGCGCCAGGAAAGCATCATCGGCAGCGTGTTCGAGGCGAGCTGGCGCGCGGGCGATGCCAGCGATACGGTCATCCCGACGATTACCGGTCACGCGCACATCATGGCCGAGGGCAAGCTGTGCTTCGATGATCGCGATCCGTTCGCGTGGGGCATCCGGACGCAATGACGGCGGATGCGTTGATCGTCGGCGCGGGCATCGTCGGCGCTGCGTGCGCGGCGGAGCTGGCGGCGCGCGGCATGCGCGTCGACGTGATCGACGCGGGCGGCATCGGTGGCGGCGCGACGGCGGCCGGCATGGGTCACATTGTCGTGATGAACGACACGCCGGCGGAATTCGCACTGAGCCGATATTCGCGCGACCTGTGGCTGGCGCTTGCGCCGCAGCTTCGCGTGCGCGACGCGTTCGCGCGCTGCGGCACGCTATGGGTTGCCGCGGACGATGAGGAACTCGCCGCTGCCCGCGCGATGCGCGACGCGTTCGCGGCGCAAGGCGTCGCGGCGCAACTGCTGGACGCGCAGGCGCTGCGCGCGTGCGAGCCGGCGCTTGCGCCCTCGATGGCAGGCGGGCTGCGCATCGAACACGACAGCATCGTGTACGCACCGACCGCTGCGGAATGGCTGCTCACGCAATCGCCTGCCGCGGCGAACATCAACGTGCGGCTCAACACCGAAGTCGCAGGCGTCGAGGCCCGGCATGTGACGTTACGCAGCGGCGAGCGGATCGATGCCGCGCATGTGATCGTCGCGAACGGGATCGCGGCGTCGTGCCTCGTGCCATCGGTGCCGTTGCAACCGAAGAAGGGCCATCTGCTGATCACCGACCGTTATCCCGGCGTGGTCCGGCATCAGCTGCTCGAACTTGGCTACATCAAGCGTGCGCATCACGCGAGCGGCACGTCGGTGGCGTTC
>CALFSF010000327.1 GCA_937917025.1 uncultured Paraburkholderia sp. | reverse complement strand
TGAAGGCGTCACCCAGACGCTGGACGCGCAGCTCGATCTCGAACGCGATCTGCAGCGCGAACTGGGTGCATCGCACGACTACGAGGAAGGCGTGCGTGCCTTCATGGAAAAACGCGCACCACGCTTCGAGGGCCGTTGACATGTCCAGCCAGCCACAGCACGACGACACGATGTCACCAGAAGCACTCGCCCGCGCCACCGCCCAATCGATGTACGAAGCGGATGCCTGCAGCCAGGCGCTGAGCCTCGAACTTCTGGAAGTGCGCCCCGGGTACGCACGCATGCGGATGCTGGTCCGTCCTGATTTTCTGAACGGACACCAGATCTGCCACGGCGGCCTGATCTTCACCCTGGCCGATTCGACGTTTGCCTTCGCGTGCAACTCGTACAACATCAACACGGTGGCGTCGGGCTGTTCGATCGAGTTCCTGCGTCCGGTTCCAGGCGGCGAAGAACTGACCGCCGAAGCCGTCGAGCAGACGCTGAGCGGTCGCAACGGCATCTACGACATCCGGGTAACGAATCGCGCGGGGGAAACGGTCGCGATGTTCCGTGGCAAATCCGCGCAGATTCGCGGCACGGTCATTCCCGTTGCCGGCTGAAGCCTCGCGCCGAACACTCACCGCAACGTAACGCCTCATTGTTCGTTACACGCAGCGCATCTATTCTGAAAAGCAGTAAAGGAGACATCCGCATGACGACCGATCTACCGCTCGACCCGATCGAAACGGCGAGCCGCGACGAACTCGCCGCCCTCCAGCTCGAACGACTGAAATGGTCGCTCACGCACGCGTATGAAAACTCGCCGGTGTATCGGCGCAAGTTTGACGAAGCAGGCGTTCATCCGTCTGAGGTGAAAACGCTGGCGGATCTTTCGCGCTTCCCGTTCACCACCAAGAAGGATCTGCGCGACAGCTATCCCTTCGGCATGTTTGCCGTGCCACAGGAGCGGATATCGCGGATTCATGCGTCGTCGGGTACCACTGGCAAGCCGACCGTTGTCGGCTACACCGCGCGCGACATCGACACGTGGGCGAACCTCGTCGCCCGTTCGATCCGTGCGGCCGGCGCCCGACGCGGCGACAAGGTACACGTCAGCTACGGATACGGTCTCTTTACCGGTGGACTCGGCGCACATTACGGCGCCGAACGCGCCGGCCTCACCGTGATCCCGTTTGGCGGCGGTCAGACGGAAAAGCAGGTCCAGCTCATCCAGGACTTCCGTCCGGACATCATCATGGTGACGCCCAGCTACATGCTGTCGATCGCCGATGAACTGGAACGACAGGGTGTCAATCCGGCCAGCTGCTCGCTGCGCATCGGCATCTTCGGCGCGGAGCCGTGGACGAACGACATGCGCCAGGCGATCGAGCAGCGCATGGGCATCGATGCTGTGGATATCTACGGCCTGTCTGAAGTCATGGGCCCGGGCGTCGCATCGGAATGCGCGGAAACCAAAGACGGTCCGACGATCTGGGAAGACCATTTCTACCCCGAGATCATCAATCCCGAAACGGGCGAAGTCCTGCCGGAAGGCGAATTCGGCGAGCTTGTCTTCACGTCGCTGACGAAAGAAGCGTTGCCGATCATCCGCTATCGCACGCGCGACCTTACGCGTCTGTTGCCCGGCACCGCACGCACGATGCGCCGCATGGAGAAAATCACGGGCCGCTCGGACGACATGATGATCGTGCGCGGCGTCAACGTCTTCCCCACGCAGATCGAAGAGTTGCTGTTGAAGCAACATGCGCTCGCGCCGCACTATCAGATCATCCTCACGAAGGAAGGCCCGCTCGACGTGCTGACGCTGAATGTCGAACCGTGCCCCGAAACCGCGCCGGATACGGGCGCGCTCAATACCGCGAAACAGGCCCTCGCCTATGACATCAAGGCGTTGATCGGCGTGAGCGCAGTGGTCAACGTGCTGGCGGTAAACGGTATCGAACGCTCGGTCGGCAAGGCACGGCGCGTCGTCGACAGGCGGCTTTCCGGCGGCTGAAGTTTCGCGGCAACCGGAAGCGTCACCAATAAACAACCGCCCGCGCAGGCCCGGGCGGCTCAGACCGAATGAAGTGAATGTAAAGAAGCGATCCGCGGCATGGTGCCGCTGATCGCGATGCAATCGTGCGGCTGCCAGACGGCGGATCAGGCGTGCGCCCCGGTCACGCCTGATCATTCACCCGGTCACGAATTCGGCAACAGCAACCACATGCGGCCGGCCTGCTTCATCTTGCCGGCG
>CALFSF010000326.1 GCA_937917025.1 uncultured Paraburkholderia sp. | reverse complement strand
GCGTGGTCGTATCGCCCGTGCGACGCAAACGCCCTTCAATATTGAGCATGCAGCCGAGATCGCCGAGCACGACGGCCTGCGTGCCGCTTGCCTGGATATTCGCGCATTTCTCGTCGACGATCGCCGTGGAGATGTTGCCGTACTTGACGGCGAACGTGCCACCGAAGCCGCAGCAGTGTTCACAATCCTTCATTTCATTGACCGGCACGCCGACCTGGGCGAGGAGCGCCCGCGGTTGCGCCTTGACACCGAGTTCACGCAGACCCGAACAGGAATCGTGGTAAGTCACGGGCCCTTCGAACTCACCGGGCGTCAGCTTGATGTTCGCGACGCTGACGAGAAACTCCGTCAGCTCGAACACCTTGGGCTGGAGCCGCGCGTAGCGGCCCATCAGCTCGGGGTCGTCGCGAAACAGATCGCCGTAATGCGCGCGGATCATGCCGCCGCACGACCCGGACGGCACGACGATGTAATCGAACTGCTCGAATTCACGCAGCGTCTTTTCGGCGAGATCGCGCGCGATGCGGCGCTCGCCCGAGTTGTATGCAGGCTGCCCGCAGCAGGTCTGCGCCGGGGGCACCACGACCTCGAAACCCGCCTGTCCGAGCAGCTTGATAACCGAAAAACCGATCTCCGGACGCATCAGGTCGATCAGGCACGTGACGAACAAACCGACTCGCATAGGGGCTCCCTCGGGAAAACGTCCCCGATTATCCGCTGTCTGACGTGCAAATCCAACGCCGTTAGCCATCAGGACAAGCCCTCCCGAAATTGGAATCCGGCCTCCACTGCGTCTCAAATGGCGTTCGCTTCTTTCACAATACGAGATACAATCGTTTTTCCGCTGTTTGACGCGTCAACTGATTTCACTCCATGAGCGACACGAACCCGGATCCCAAGACTTCGATCCAGGTGATCGAGCGCATGATGCGCCTGCTGGACGCCCTTGCTGCGCATAGCGACCCGGTCAGCCTGAAAGAGCTCGCACAACGCACCGAGCTCCACCCTTCGACTGCCCACCGTATCCTGAACGACATGGTGACGTGCCGCCTCGTCGACCGTTCCGACCCGGGCACGTACCGGCTCGGCATGCGTCTGCTGGAACTCGGCAATCTGGTGAAGGCGCGCCTGTCGGTGCGCGACGCCGCGCTGACACCGATGCGCGAACTGCACCGCTCGACCGGGCAGACCGTGAACCTGTCGGTACGTCAGGGTGATGAAATCGTCTATATCGAGCGGGCCTATTCCGAACGCTCGGGCATGCAGGTGGTGCGGGCGATTGGCGGCCGGGCGCCGTTGCATCTGACTTCGGTCGGCAAGCTTTTTCTCGCCGCCGACGAATCCACCCGCGTGCGCGC
Organism: uncultured Paraburkholderia sp.; assembly: GCA_937917025.1. Lineage (GTDB taxonomy): Bacteria > Pseudomonadota > Gammaproteobacteria > Burkholderiales > Burkholderiaceae > Paraburkholderia. The sequence goes on along the minus strand of CALFSF010000326.1, from coordinate 1,309 downwards.
CTACGCGACGCGCACCGGGCTCTCCGGCCATACGCAGAACAGCATCACCGATCTGGCGAAGCTCGAGCGCGAACTGCTCAACGTGCGCCAGCAATCCTGCGCGCGGGACAACGAAGAACTCGAACTCGGCGTGCGCTGTATCGCGGCGGGGATTTACGACGATACGGGCCACCTCGTCGCCGGGCTTTCACTCTCGGCTCCGGCCGACCGTCTGCAGGACTCCTGGCTTGGGCAACTGAGCCAGACGGCGCTTGTTATCTCGGCATCGCTCGGCTACCGGCCTCAGCCGCCGGCGCAATCGGGCACCGCGCCGGCCCAGCCCGCCTGATCCGCGCCCGCGCAGGCCGTCCTGGCCATGCGAAACGAGGACGCGCCAATGCAAAAGCCCCGCGGATGCGGGGCTTTTGCATAACTGGCCACAAACAACGCGATCAGGTACCCGAACCGCCGTTGTCGGCGCTGGTGATATGCGTGTCGCCGCCACCGTTATCCAGCCACTTGCGCAGACGCGACGCGTCCGCGAAACGCGAGTACTTGCCCGCCGAATCGAGCAGCACCATGATCACCGGACGGCCGTTGATCGTGGCCTGCATCACGAGGCACTCGCCCGCTTCGTTGATGAAGCCGGTTTTCTGCAGGCCGATATCCCAAGTCGGGTTGCGCACCAGCGCGTTCGTGCTGTTGTACGCGATCGACCGCTTGCCGGTGAACACCTCGTAGCTGCGATCGGTCGAGAAGCGGCGGATCATCGGGTACTGGTACGCCGCGTTCACCATCTTCACGAGATCACGCGCACTCGACACGTTCTGGCTCGTGAGGCCGGTCGAATTCTCGAAGTGCGTGTCGTTCATGCCGAGCGCCTTCGCCTTGGCGTTCATCGCCGCGAGAAAACCAGGACGGCCGCCCGGGTAGTAACGCGAGAGCGCCGCTGCCGCGCGGTTTTCCGATGCCATCAGCGCGATATGCAACATGTCTTCACGCGACAGCACCGAGCCGACGCTCAGACGCGAACCCGTGTTCTTCTCGTAATCGCGATCTTCGTCCGTGACTTCGATCGGCTCGGTCATCGGCGCTTTCGAGTCGAGCACGACCATCGCGGTCATCAGCTTCGAAATCGAGGCGATCGGCACGATGGCGCGCGAGTTCTTGTCGAACAGCGGCTCGGACGAATTCTGGTCGACCACATACGCGACGCTCGAACGCAGCATCAGCGCGTCCGGTGTTTCGTGCAGGCCAAATGCCTCGCCGACGCTCGGCTGGCGCGGTTCGAAAGCAACCCGGCGCACGCCTGGATGACGGCGGCCGTTAA
>CALFSF010000325.1 GCA_937917025.1 uncultured Paraburkholderia sp. | reverse complement strand
ACGCTTCGTAGCCGCGCTTGCGCAGCTTGCACGCCGGGCATTCGCCGCAACCGACACCCCACTTGTGCAGCTCGGCGCGCTCGCCGAGGTAGCACGTGTGCGTCTCGATGCGGATCAGCTCGACGAGCGCTTCGCCGCCCAGCTCCAGCGCGAGCCGCCAGGTGTCGGCCTTGTCGAGCCACATCAGCGGCGTTTCGAGCAGGAAGCGGCTGTCCATGCCGAGATTCAGCGCGACCTGCAGCGCTTTCATCGTGTCGTCGCGGCAATCGGGATAGCCCGAAAAATCCGTTTCGCACATGCCGCCCACCAGCACCTGCAAGCCGCGACGATAGGCAATGGCCGCGGCGATCGTCATGAACATCAGGTTGCGGCCGGGCACGAACGTGTTCGGCAGCCCGCTTGCGGCGGCTTCGATCTGGATCTCGCGCGTCATCGCGGTATCGCTGATGGCGCCGAGTACGCCAAGGTCGATCATGTGATCGTCGCCGAGCCGCTCGCCCCACGCGGGAAATTCGCGCGCGATCGCGCTGCGAAAACCCTCGCGGCATTCCAGTTCGACGCGGTGCCGCTGACCGTAATCGAAGCCGAGCGTCTCGACCGTTTCGTATCGTTCGAGCGCCCACGCGAGACAGGTGGCCGAGTCCTGACCACCGGAGAAGAGCACGAGGGCGCTGCGTTTAGCGTCTGTCCGGGTCACCGTGAAACTCCGTGATTGATGAGTGCCCGCGTCGCGCTGCGCGGTGTATGCAACAGCGGCATGGCGCATGACGGGCCGAGGCTGGGTCAATGTCGAGCCGGCGCCCGGTGGGGCCGGCCTCAGGCAGTATAGGCCGCGCCTTTCGCACGCAGCGTCGCTGGCGCTTATACCGCTCATCGCCGCCAGACGGCTTTCTTTTGTGCGACGCGCGATCCCGGTGTTCACGCCGTTCGCCCCACCCCCGCAATCCAGCACGTTAGAGGGACATCGACCGCCGGTCATCGGCGCGAAATGCCGGGCCGCGGACCGTCTGAAACGAAAAAGGACTTGTCAGTCGAACGTGGCAAGTCCTTGAACTGTCGCGATTTTATCATGCGACGCCACGTGCCGCCGACGGCGCCGCCGGCCGCAACCCCGTTCCGCCGACGCTCCACATTGAGGCACCCCGAAAACAGAAAGCCCCAGGAATCTTGCGATTATCCTGGGGCTAAATTCTGGTGGCCTGGGACGGAATCGAACCATCGACACGCGGATTTTCAATCCGCTGCTCTACCAACTGAGCTACCGGGCCAACGAAGAAGCGAAAGTATATCAAAGTGGGCCCGCCGCCTCAAGCCCCTTGATGAAATTTATCGGGATGGCCTGTGGCCGGCCTTATTCGCTCTTGTTCTTGCCGAGGTCGACGCCGAGCTGCTTCAGCTTGCGATACAGGTGCGTGCGTTCCAGCCCCGTCTTCTCCGCGACGCGCGTCATGCTGCCGTTTTCGCGCGCGAGGTGATATTCGAAGTAAGCGCGTTCGAACGCATCACGCGCATCGCGCAGCGGAATATCGAACGAGATCGACGCCGTCTGCGCCGGCAGCGCGCTGCCGATCATGCTGTCGCCGGAAAGCATCGGCAGGGCGGCCGCCGAAGCCACCGTCGACAGGCCCGCCGGCAACGCAGGCTTCGCCGCCGCGCCGCCGACCGCGGGCGCCGCGTTGCCGCGCGCGAGACCCTGTTCGACCGCCTTCAGCAGCTTCTGCAACGCGATCGGCTTCTCGAGGAAATTGAGCGCGCCGATGCGCGTGGCCTCGACCGCGGTATCGATCGTCGCGTGACCGGACATCATGATCACGGGCATCGTCAGTTGCCCCTGCGCGGCCCACTCTTTCAACAACGTGACGCCATCGGTATCCGGCATCCAGATGTCGAGCAGCACGAGATCCGGCGCCTGACGCAGACGGAAATCGCGCGCTTCCTGCGCGTTTTCCGCCGCTTCCACGACGTGCCCTTCGTCGCTCAGGATCTCCGAGAGCAATTCCCGGATGCCCATTTCATCATCTACCACCAGGATGGTTGCCATTTACGCTGCCCTTGTCTGCACGGTTGCTTTTGTCGTTCCCTGCAATGCGTCGCCGTGCGTGCCGTGTGGCCCCGCTTCCGGCGCCGCCGCATCGTCTGCCATTTGAAGGAAAAGTATCGAGATCTGCGCGCCCTCGATCACATCGCCCGCTTTCATGCGGTTGCGAATGTCGATTCGCGCGCCGTGTTCGTCGACGATCTTCTTGACCATGGCAAGACCAAGACCTGTCCCTTTGGCCTTGGTCGTCACATATGGTTCGAAGGCGCGCGTGAGAATGCGCGCGGAGAAACCCGGACCGTTGTCCGAGACGGTCAGGCGCACCGCGACACGCGCTTTCCCTTCTGCATCGGGATCGCCATATTCTACTGTCCGCGTCTCGAGCACCACACGGGGATGCTCGACGTCGGCCACTGCGTCCTGCGCGTTCTGCAACAGATTGTGAATCACCTGGCGCAACTGCGTCGCGTCGCCGCGAATCACCGGAAGATGCGCGCCCAGTTCCACCGCGATCGCGCTCTTGCCTTCTTCGATGCCGTACAACGTGAGCACTTCGCTCACGAGATCGTTGAGCTGCAGATTCGCGAGCACCGCCGGCGGCGTGCGCGCGTAATCGCGGAAACTGTCGA
>CALFSF010000324.1 GCA_937917025.1 uncultured Paraburkholderia sp. | reverse complement strand
GGCTTGCGCGGCGCAGGCGTTCGCGGCTGCTCGACAGATGCATCCGCATCGCGGCGCGCGCGCCTTCCGGGTCGCGTCGGGTGATCGCGTCGAGAATGCTTTCGTGTTCGATGTTCACGCGTGCCATGTACGCCGCCGGATCGCTGTGCGCGATACCCGGCGAGTCGATGCGGTGACGCGGAATCAACGCCGCGCCCATTTGCGTGAGGATGTCGATGAAATACCGGTTGCCCGTCGCCCGCGCCACCGAGACGTGGAATCGCAAATCCGCCGCAGTGCTGTCGCCGCCCGCGCGGTTCGTTTCTTCGATGGCGTCGAGCGCGGTGCGGATGTTCGCGATGTCCTGCTCTTTCGCGCGCTGCGCGGCAAGACCCGCGCATTCCGTTTCGAGGCTGATGCGCAGTTCCAGCACCGACAGAAGATCGCTCAGCGTCGTCGCGGGGACCACGTCGAGGCCGAGCGGCTGGTGACGCGGTTCCAGCACGAAGCTGCCGATCCCATGCCGCGTCTCGATCACGGCACTCGCCTGAAGGCGCGAAATGGCTTCGCGCACCACCGTACGGCTAACGCCGAGCAGGGACATCAAGGCGGTTTCGGTCGGCAACTGATCGCCCGGTTTCAGGGCATGCGACGCAACCTGTTCCCTGACGTAGTTCACCACGAGGTCCGCAAGGCTGCCGCGCGCGCGTTGCGGCGCCGGGGGTGGGATGGGGGACGCAGCCATGGAAAGTCTCCTGATAGATGTGCTGTCGTTTTCGGTATTATGTTTTGATTATACGTTGTCCGACAACGATGCCAATACGTGATGCGGACCGCGCCGACGTCGAAGCAGTGGCATTTGTGAGTGATGGTTGAATTGCCGCGAGGCATCGCCATTGTGGAGCGCTGGCGCTATGATGGTTGAGGGTCTGGACGTCAGATGACGTCTTTCTCCCGAACGACACCGTCTTTCCCGTTGATCACCCAGCAAACCATCGATGAGCAGCCTGACTGAAAAGGTAGTGGCCACCCTTTCGGGGGAGATCCGTCGCGGAGCCCTGAGGCCCGGCGACAGAATTCCCACCGAGGTGGAAATGATGAAGCAGCTCTCCGTGAGCCGGTCCGTGGTTCGCGAGGCGATTTCGCGGCTGCAGGCGGCCAATGTGGTCGAGACACGTCACGGCATCGGCACGTTCGTGCGCGAGCCGGAGACTGACGAGCGGATGCGCATTCCGGTCGCGGATCTTTCGAGCATGCTCGACGTGATGGCCATCATCGAATTCCGGATCGACGTCGAGGCGGCTTCGGCTGCGCTGGCCGCGGGCCGGCGCACGGCGCAGCATCTCCAGCAGATTCGCAGCGCGCTTGACCGCTTCGGCGCCGAACTCGAACGCGGCAGCACCGACGTGCTCACGCACGACATCGAATTTCATTTGCAGATCGCGCGGGCAAGCGGGAATCGCTACTTCTTCGACGTACTCAGCCAGTTGGGCCGCGCGGTGAGCCCGCGCACACGGCTCGGGTCCGCGGAGATCGCCGAGCTCGATCACATCGAGCATCTGCGCAACGTGCTGAACGAGCACGAGCAGATTTATCGCGCGATCGAGCGCCAGGATGCCGACGACGCGCGTGCCGCGATGCGGATGCATCTGAGCAACAGCCGCGAACGTCTGCGCCGCGCGCATGCTGTGGGGGCGGCAGTCTGAATGGAGGAGGCGGCTACGTTGACGCGTTTCGGGCAAAGCCAAACCGCCTTAGCTCGACCCGGCCTGCAACAGGGCGCGGCAATGCCTTGCGATCTGTTTTTCCTCTTCGGTATGAATCGCCCTCACTCTCCCAGTCGAATCCCCTTCCGATAGCCCCAAAAACGAAAGCCCCTCGCACACCCGCTTGCGGATTTCCTCACTGTGCTCACCGATCCCACCCGTGAACACCAGCAAATCGATGCCGCCGAGCAGCGCCGCGTAGGCGCCGATCGTCTTGCGCACGGCCGTGGCAAACGCGTCCAGTGCCAGCGACGCATTCGCATCGCCCGCTGCGGCGCGCTTTTCCAGTGTCTGCATATCGCTCTCGCCATCGGCGTAACCGGCGAGGCCGCTCGGGCGGATGTGCAACGCTGGCGTGCCCGCAGTTCGGCG
>CALFSF010000323.1 GCA_937917025.1 uncultured Paraburkholderia sp. | reverse complement strand
TGCGAGATGTTCGCGGTCGCGAACAACGGCGGCTATGCGAACAGCTGGCTGCTCGGCGACGTCAAGACGGGCGAGATCGCGCGCTACGAACTCGGGCTGCGGTTTTCCGGCTTCGAAAGCACGAAGAACGGCTTCTATAGCGGCTACAACACCGCGACCGACCTGAAGATCCGCAACCAGGAATGCATCGGCGAAGGCGACGATTACACCGACGTGCGCAAGAACGGCGCGCGTCGCCTGCGCTTCATGCAACTGGCCGAACAGCATCGCGGCAAGATCGATATCGACGTCGCCAAAGCGATGATCGCCGATCATCACGACGTCTATCTCGATCGCAGCGACAACCCGTGCTCGCGCACGATCTGCGGGCATCTGGAACTCGACGACCAGCGCTTCGGCGGCTCCGGTCACGGCCCCTTCAACCCGTGGGGCGCGAACGACGGCAAGGTCGTCGACAGCGAAATGGCGCGCGACATGGCGTTCTGGGCGCGCTGGGGTCACCCGTGCGGCCGGCCGTTCGACGCGCAGGCGTTCATGCAGCGCCATCCGCAATGGAACTGGCTGAACGGATACATGCGCGACCGGCCGTCCTGGCCGTGGACGCAGTTCGACGCGCTGCGCTAGCACATTGCCCGGCCGGCGCACAGCCGTCCGCGTCACGCAAAAACCCGCGCTAACTCCCGCGCCGCAACATGCATTTCGCATGGAGGTTCACCCCTGAACGTCGGCCGTTTGCAAAAATTGCAACGCTCACCGCCGGTTTGGCGCGGTTTTGTCGTTTTTGCTGCGGCGTGCGGCCGATTGCATCCTAAGATGGTAGAAGGCGCCCCGTCTTCGCGGTCCGCGCCAGGCGGGTGTCATGCTGCGGAATGCCGCGACGGCACAGCGCTTGCTGCAGCCTCTGTGCTGCAAAAGCAAAAGGAGCTCGGGCGATGAAAATCTCGACGCTATTGACCATGGTGACGTTGTCGGCTTCGTGTTTCGCCGCGCCGGCTCACACCGCGAATGAAAGCCTGGCGACAGGCGATACCGACGGCTCCGCGGCGGCGGCGCTCGCCGCAAAAGCCGCGCCGGTCGCACCGGCGGCGCCGGATGTGGCCGCGATTGACGCGAGCAAGACGCAGCACTGGGAATTCATCGCGCTACCGAAGTCGAACCATCCGGAGCGCGGTTTTGTCGCGAAGAACGAGCATTTGCAGACCTGAGCGCCCGTTGCATCGGGGTGCCGCCTGCGCGCGCGGGGGATGCGCCTGCTTCAGAATCACGGTTCGGGCGCCGCGCGGCGCGTCGGCCACCAATCGTTAAAACAAGGATCTCGCGCATGACCGGCACCCCCATTCCCGACGAATCGCTCGATATGCAGATCACCGACATCCTGCAGACCATTTCCTGGCCCACGAACAAGGACGCGCTCGTCGACGCCGCGCGCGACGCGGGCGCCAGCAACGAAGTGCTTTCGATGCTCGACGGGCTGCCCGAGCAGGACTACACCGATGTGAATGCGGTGACGAAGCTGATCGGCAGCAACTACGGCCCCGGCCTCGGAAGCTGAGCGCCGCTAACCCGCCGGGGCGCCCAGATCAGCGGTACGCTTAAAGCACCTCGTCGGCACTTCTGCCGAACACTACCCGCGCGAAAAACTCCGAGAGCACCGTGTCGACCATGCCATCGGTGACGTGCTGCGGATCGGCCGTATAGAACGACTGCACCCCGTCGCACAGACCAAAAAGACCGAGCGTCAACGTTTCGGGCGGCAGCGACAGCGGCGTGCCGGCACGCACCGAAAACTCCTGGATGTACGCCGCCATCTGTTCGCGCTTCTCGCGCATGAACGCGTTGAAGTTCGTGCGAAAGCGCGCGTCGCGCGCGGACAGCAGCTTGGCTTCCACCCACAGCAGAAAGCATTTGTTGTCGAACGGCAGACGCCGGTAGAACGTCAACACGCGCTTTTCCATCCCTTCGCGCGTCGACTCCCCTTCGAAGATGCTCTGCAGGTCCGCCTGCATCTGTTCGTGGTCGCGCCGCAGCAGCTCGAGGAACACCTCGGGCTTGCTGTCGAAGTTCGAATAGAACGCGCCACGCGTGTAACCCGCCGTGTCGGCGATGTCCTCGACGCTCGTCGCGGCAAATCCCTTCTTCATGAACATGGCGAGCGCGGCGTCGAGCAGACGCTCGCGCGTCTGGTCCCGGCTTTGCTCCCGTGTGAGGCGTTTTCGTTTCATCGGCGAAGTCTAGCATCCAGAATGGATCGATTCAGCTTTGCATTCAGATACACAAGTGTATTAGAATCCATGCCAATATTCGAAGCAAGCGTCCCGCATCACCTTTTGATCCGCGTCCGCTGGCCACTTCCGCCGCCTGTCGCACGCTGTCCGCTGTTCCTGTTCGTCACGTCATTCCTGGGGTTATCGTGAATCGTCCTGGCTTTAGCGCGCCGGCTTCGCCGCGCAGGCAGTCCCACCAGCAGGCAGGCGTCGCGCCATTGCGCGCTGCCGCGCTCGTCTCCGTATTGAGTGCCGTGACGGCGCTTGGCGCCTGTCATCGCAACGAAGTTGCCGCACCCGCGCCGCGCCCGGTCGTCGCGCAGGCGGTTCATCCGGACGGTCACCCGGTCTCCGCCACGCTGCCCGGCGAAGTGCAGGCGCGTTACGCCACGCCGCTGTCGTTCCGGATCGCGGGCAAGATCATCGAGCGGCGCGTGCGGCTCGGCGACGTCGTGAAGAGCGGCCAGGTCGTTGCCCGTCTCGATCCGGCCGATGCGCAAAAGAACGCGGCAAGCGCCGAAGCACAACTCGAAGCCGCGAAGTCGCGGGCGATCTACGCAAAGCAGCAGGTCGACCGCGATCGCGCCCAGGCGCGCGAGAACCTCATCTCACAGGCGCAGCTCGAGCAGACCGAAGATGCCTACACGTCGGCCATCGCGCAGCGCGATCAGGCCGAACAACAAACCGCGCTCGCTCAGGACCAGTTGAAGTACGCGACGCTCACGGCCGATCACGCGGGCGTCATCACGGCGGAACAGGCCGACACGGGCCAGAACGTGTCGGCGGGCCAGGCCGTCTATAACCTCGCCTGGACGGGTGACGTCGACGTCGTCTGCGACGTGCCTGAAGGCGCGCTCGCTTCGCTCGCGGTCGGTCAGGTCGCGAAGGTCACGTTGTCCGCGCTGCCCGGCCGGACGTTCGCGGCACGCGTGCGCGAACTGTCGCCCGCTGCCGATGCGCAAAGCCGCACGTATCGCGCGAAGCTCACGCTGGAAAACCCCGGTCCCGACGTGCGCCTCGGCATGACCGCCGACATCGCGCTCACGCAACCCGTGGCGGCGAGTGCGGCGAGTTCGTTCGTCGTGCCCGCTACCGCGCTGTTTCACGACGGCAATGCCCCCGCACTGTGGATCGTGCATGCCGGCGACGACAAGCTCGAACTGCGTCGCGTGAGGGTCTCGCGCTACAACGAACGCACGGTCGCCATTTCGCAGGGGTTGAAGGACGGCGAGCGCGTCGTGCTGCAAGGCGTTCATACGGTGACGGCCGGCGAGCAGGTTCGCGTGATCGCGCCGCTGCATCCCGAGGACTTCGCGTCATGACCGCGCCGCATCCGCAGGAAGACGCGCATCGCGACACGCCACAACCGGAAAACCATCGCCACGAGGAAGGCCGTTTCAACCTGTCCGCCTGGGCGTTGCGCCATCAGGCACTGGTCGTGTTCCTGATCGCGATGGCGACGGCATTCGGCATCCTCGCGTACACCTTGTGAGAGCAGTCGGAATATCCGCCT
>CALFSF010000322.1 GCA_937917025.1 uncultured Paraburkholderia sp. | reverse complement strand
TGCGCCTGCACGTCCGCGTGATAGCTGGAGCGCACCATCGCGCCCACGGCGGCATGCGTGAAGCCCATCTTGTACGCTTCTTCCTCGTACATTTTGAAGGTATCGGGATGCACGTACGAACGCACCGGCAGGTGGTGTTCAGACGGTTGCAGATACTGGCCGATCGTCAGCATGTCGACGTCGTGCGCGCGCAGATCGCGCATCACCTGAAGAATTTCCTCTTCGGTTTCGCCTAGCCCCACCATCAGGCCAGACTTCGTCGCGACGTTCGGATGCAGCGCCTTGAAGTCCTTCAGCAGCTTCAGCGAGTGCGCATAGTCCGAACCCGGGCGCGCTTCCTTGTACAGACGCGGCACCGTTTCGAGATTGTGATTCATCACGTCGGGCGGGGCTGCGTTCAGGATGCCGATCGCGCGGTCCAGACGGCCGCGGAAATCCGGCGTCAGGATTTCGATGCGGGTTTCCGGCGAAAGCTCGCGCGTCTGGCGGATACATTCGACGAAGTGTGCCGCGCCGCCGTCGCGCAGATCGTCACGGTCGACGCTCGTGATCACCACGTATTTCAGCTTCAGCGCGGCGATCGTGCGGGCCAGATTGCCCGGCTCCTCGGTGTCGAGCGGATCGGGGCGGCCGTGGCCGACGTCGCAGAACGGGCAACGGCGCGTGCATTTGTCGCCCATGATCATGAACGTCGCGGTGCCCTTGCCGAAGCATTCGCCGATGTTCGGGCAGCTCGCTTCTTCGCAGACGGTGTGCAGGTTGTGCTCGCGCAGGATCTGCTTGATCTCGTAGAAACGCGAATTGCCGGTGGCGGCCTTGACGCGAATCCAGTCCGGCTTCTTCAGCTTTTCGATCGGAATGATCTTGATTGGAATGCGCGCGGTCTTGGCCTGCGCCTTCTGCTTCGCGGTGGCGTCGTAGGCTGCGGGCGCCGGGGCGGCGTCGGTGGCGGGAGTGCCGGCGAGATTCGCGGTAACGTCAGTCATTCGTTCGATCCAGTCAGGCGGTGGCGGCACCGGCCTGCGGTTGGGCGACGGCCGTGGGTGTGCCGTCGATGTTTGCGGTGAGGCGTGCTGCGAACGTCCGGGCCACGTCGTCCCAGCCGGCGGCGACGCCCAACGTCGCCATGTCGACTGTTTCGAGTCCTGCGTAGCCGCACGGATTGATCGCCAGAAACGGCTGCAGATCCATGTTCACGTTCAGACTGACGCCGTGATAGCTGCACCCGTTGCGGATTTTCAGGCCGAGCGCGGCGATCTTGGCGCCGGCATGCAGGCCTGCGTCCGGACCGGGCGCCACGTAGATGCCGGGTGCGCCCGCCTTGCGTTCTCCGGCGAGATTATACGCCGCGAGCGTTTCGATCACGGCCTGCTCGATCCGCGTGACCAGCTCGCGCACCATCAGCTTGCGCCGGCGCAAATCGAACAGCAGGTAGGCGACGACCTGTCCCGGGCCGTGATATGTGATCTGCCCGCCGCGATCGACCTTGACGAGCGGAATGCCGCTGTCGGCGGCCAGCAGATGGGCCGGGTCGCCGGCCTGGCCGAGCGTGAAGACGGGGGGATGTTCGACGAGCCAGATTTCGTCGGCGGTGTCCGCGGAGCGCGCGTCGGTGAACGCGCGCATGGCGTCGAAACTGATTTCGTAAGACTCGACGCCGCGCCAGCGCACCGTGACCTGCCGCGCGGCGGGCGCGGAACGGTCGCTACCGGCAGCGACAGCAGCCAGACTGGACGGGGTTGAACCGGGAGACAACGTAGACGGGGAAACCGGCGTGGCACACATGATTTCGCCAGTTTACCGAAATACGGCGCGCCCCGCCGGAGTGCGCCCGGTCCCGGAACGCACGACGGCGCGGCGACGCCCGCTCAAACGATTCGCCAGCCTTGCCGCAGCCGGCATCCGAGGCGATCGGCCACCCGTGCGAACCAGTTCATCGCGCGCTCGTCGGCGCGGGTCGGCACCGAGAAGGCAAGCCGCGCCACCGTACCGCCTTCGACGCTCAGCCACAGCCGCTCGCCGCGCCGCAAGCGCAGCGTGTGGCCGGCCTCCAGCCAGTAATCCTCGATATCGTCGCTACGGGTCACCCACACGGCGGCGCCGCTCACTTTCAGACGGGTGCTGCGCATCACCATCAGCGGCACCGTTTCACCGGCCTGGATTTCAAAGGTTATGCTAGAGGAAATTTCTCTCATGATCCGCTCCGACAAAGTCATTCCGACAACTACAATCGTAGACGTATCAAGGGTTTGAGCAAAACGACCAATTTTCACGGCTATGTGAGAAAAACTGCGATGGACCTCCGACAACTTCCTGCCCTGAACGCCGTCAAGGCGTTCGAAGCCGCCGCCCGGCACGAGAGCTTTTCGCGTGCCGCCGACGAGCTCTTCGTCACGCATGGCGCGGTGAGCCATCAGATCCGCGCGCTCGAAGCCGAACTCGGCGTGACGCTGTTCGCCCGCGACGGCAAGCGCGTGCGGCTCACCGAAGTGGGCGCGCGCTACGCGATGCAGGTGCGCGACGCGCTCATGGCGCTCGCCGATGCGACCCGCCAGATCCGCGCCGGCGACCGCGAGCGGCGGCTGGTCGTGACGATGCTGTCGTCGTTCGCGGCACGCTGGGTGACGCCGCGTATCGGCAGTTTCATCGAGGCCAATCCGCAATGGGACCTCGAACTGCTGTCCACGAATGTGCTCGCCGATTTCGCGCGCGACGACGTCGATGCGGCGATCCGTTTCGGCTTCGGCAAATATCCGGGGCTGCACTCGGAACTGCTGCTCGAGGAGATTTTCTTCCCGGCGTGCTCGCCGGACTTCAACGGCGGCAATCTGCCGAAAACGCCGGCCGATCTCGCACGCGCGCCGCTGCTGCGCTCCGACGACGAGCTATGGCGCCCGTGGTTCGAAGCCGCGGGGCTCACCGACCTGCCGGAGCCGAAGCGCGGCGTGCTGTATCAGGATTCGTCGAACCTGCTGCAGGCGGCCATCGACCGCCAGGGGATCGCGCTCGTCCGGCGCTCGCTCGCCATGCACGAGATCGCGAGCGGGCGGCTCGTGCGCCTGTTCGATGTCGACGGCCCGAGCCCGTGGCAGTACTACTTCATCTGCCCGCCGCCCATGCTTCAGGCGCCGCGGGTCGCGGCGTTCAGGGAGTGGGTGTTCGCGGAGGTGGCGCGCTTCAGGCAGCTTTTCGAGCGCGCGTGCGCCGGACGTTCGGACGCGGGGGAAGCGGCGGACGCGTTGCAGATCCAGCCGTAGTTGCCGCCGCGGCAACGCGTACCCGCATGGGCGGGCCGGCGCGGCGACAGCGCATCACAGCACCACTTTCACCATCGGATGACCGGTGAGCGCGCGGTAAATATCGTCGAGATGCGCGCGGCTCCGCGCGCGTACCGTCACCGTCAGGCCGGTGTAGTTGCCGCTGCTCGAAGGGCGCGTTTCGATACGCGTCGCATCGAATTCGCCGTCGAACTCGCGGATCACCGTCACGATCGTGTCGTGGAAATCCGGATGCGACTTGCCCATTACCTTGATCGGAAAATCGCAGGGAAATTCGAACAGCGAGTCGTTTGCTGAATCCATC
>CALFSF010000321.1 GCA_937917025.1 uncultured Paraburkholderia sp. | reverse complement strand
CCGTCCATGATGAACTCGGTCAACACCGCCTGCTGCATCAATTGTCCCTCGCGATACAGCTCCGCGACACCCATGCGGAACGTGTCGACAAGATGCGCCGGCGCGATCATGTAGCCGATCCGCAGACCCGGAAACAGCATCTTGCCGAGACTGCCGACGTAGATCACCCGGCCCGCTTCGTCGAGCCCCTGCAGCGACGCGAGCGGCCGGCTGCCGTAGCGGAACTCGCTGTCGTAGTCGTCCTCGATGATCCACACGCCGTGCTGCCGCGCGTATTCGAGCAGCGTGCGGCGGCGCGCGAGGCTCATCACCATCCCGAGCGGATACTGGTGCGACGGCGTGACGAGCGCAAGGCGCGGCGGATTGCGCAGATCCTGTTCGCGCGGGTTCAGACCTTCGTCGTCGACGGGCACTGGCGAGAGCGTGAGCCCCGACGACTCCAGCACGCTGCGCGCGCCCCAGTAACACGGCTCCTCGACCCACGCGCGATCGCCGACGTCCGTCAGCAGTCGCACCGCGAGGTCGATCGACTGGTGAATACCCGTAGTGATGATGATCTGGTCGGGCGTACAGTTCACCGAACGCGCAACCCGCAGATAGTCCGACAGCGCGCGGCGCAGCGGACGGTAGCCGCCGCCCGGCGCGTATGTCAGCAGATCCGGGTTTGCCTCCTTCCACAGACGCGCCTGCAGGCGGCTCCACGTGCGCGCCGGAAACTCGGCGACGTCCGGCACGCCGGGCATGAACGCACCCCATTGTTTGAGCGACACGCCGGCCTTGTCGATCAGCCGGCTGCCGCGCGAAGAAAGGTCGCGCTGCCCGGATGCCGCACGCGATGCCGCGGATTCGCCTGCGTCCGAAGCGGCCGTGGCGCCGATCGCACGGGCGACCGCGGGCGCCGTGCGCCGCGCGCTGAACGCGGCGCTGTCGGGCCGCGTATCGGCGACATAGGTGCCGCTTCCGGTCGTCGAGATGACGTAGCCTTCGGCGGTCAGCTGGTCATAGACGTGCAGCACCGTATTGCGCGCGATTCCGAGCTCGCCCGCGAGCGTGCGCGAGCTCGGCAGCTTGGCGCCGGGCGGGAACTGGGCGGTCAGGATGGCCTGCTGCATCAGCCGCAGCACCTGCCGGTAGACCGGTTCGGCAGCCGCCCGGTCGAGCCGCGCGGCAAGCCAGTCCGACAGAATGACAGTGTCCAAGTGGTTCTATCCGGAATAATGAAATGGTTCCATATTGTAGAACCGGAACGGGCTATAGTGGATCACGCGATTAAATGCGATGGCCCCTTTCGGGGGAACCAGCGCGGGTGGAGAAGGAGACGTAGACGATGAAAACCGAAGAAGTGATCGTCAGCTTTAGAGGCGTGCGCAAGACGTACGACGGTGAGACGCTCGTCGTCAAACAGCTGGACCTCGACATTTACCATGGCGAATTCCTGACGCTGCTCGGGCCGTCCGGTTCCGGCAAGACAACCTGCCTGATGATGCTTGCCGGTTTCGAATTTCCGACCGGCGGCGAGATCTGGCTCGACGGCACGCTGCTCAATACCGTGCCGCCGCACAAACGCAACATCGGCATGGTGTTTCAGAACTACGCGCTGTTCCCGCATCTGACGGTCGAGCAGAACGTCGCGTATCCGCTGACGGTGCGCAGGCTCTCCGCGGAAGAACGCGCGCACAAGGTCGACAACGCACTGAAGATGGTCCGCATGGAGAGCTTCGCGAAACGCTATCCGGCACAGCTGTCGGGCGGCCAGCAGCAGCGCATCGCGCTGGCGCGCGCGCTCGTGTTCGAACCGAAGCTCGTGCTGATGGACGAGCCGCTCGGCGCGCTCGACAAGCAGCTGCGCGAACACATGCAATACGAACTCAAGTCGCTGCACGAAAAGCTCGGCGTGACGTTCGTCTACGTGACGCACGATCAGGGCGAGGCGCTGACGATGTCCGATCGCGTCGCGGTGTTCGACAAGGGCATCGTGCAGCAGCTCGACACGGTCGACCGTCTGTACGAATCGCCGTGCAACGAGTTCGTCGCGAACTTCATCGGCGATTCGAACAGGCTGCGCGGCACGATTGCGAACGTCGAAGGCGAGTTCTGCGACTTCCATCTCGCCGACGGCACGCGCCTCAAGGGCCGCAATATCGGCGGCGCGAAAGCGGGCACGCCGGCGGTTGCCTGCATTCGCCCCGAACGCATGAAGCTCGCGGGCGGCGCCGGGCGCAACGGTTCGAACGCGCTCGCGGGCGAAGCGCGCGGCCTCATCTATTTTGGCGACCACGTGCGCATGCGCTGCGGGTTGCCTCAACAGGACGAGTGTTTCGTCAAGGTGCCGCTCGGCACCGAAATGCTCGACACCTTCGCGCCCGGTTCACCGGTCGCGCTTGAATTCGCGCCGGAGCACCTGCGCGTGTTCGCCTGAGTACGACAACAACCCTGACAGACCACCAGAAGAGAGAGGACACATCATGTTGAAGTTCGGGAAATCACGCTGTGCTGTCGCCGCCGGTGCGCTTGCACTGGCACTCGGTTCCGCGCAGGCGATGGCCGCTGAGCTGACGGTCGTCAACTTCGGCGGCGCCAACGGCGACGCGCAGAAAGTCGCGTTCAACGCGCCGTTCGAGGCGTCCACCGGCACGAAGGTGACGGCCGTCGAGTACAACGGCGAGCAGGCCAAGGTGAAGGCGATGGTCGAAGCGAAACACGTGAACTGGGACGTCGTCGAGGTGGAATCGGGCGACCTCGGCCGCGCGTGCGACGAAGGCATGTACGAAAAACTCGACTGGTCGAAGATCGCGAAGAAGTCGGACCTCGTGCCGGAATCGCCGCAAACGTGCGGCGTGGGCTTTTTCGTGTGGTCGACGGCGATGGCGTACAACGCCGACAAGCTGAAGACGGCCCCGGCGAGCTGGGCGGATTTCTGGAACGTGCAGAAGTTTCCGGGCAAGCGCGGCATGCGCAAGGGCGCGCGCTACAACCTGGAATTCGCGCTGATGGCTGACGGCGTCGCGCCGAAGGACGTCTACAAGGTGCTCGCCACGAAGGCGGGCCAGGACCGCGCGTTCAAGAAGCTCGACGAGCTGAAGCCGAACATCCAGTGGTGGGAAGCGGGCGCACAGCCGCCGCAGTTCCTCGTCGCCGGCGACGTGGTGATGACGACGGCCTACAACGGCCGGATCGACGCCGCGCAGCGCGAGGGCAAGAACCTGAAGGTCGTGTGGAACGGCAGCATCTATGACCTCGACTACTGGGCGATTCCGAAGGGCTCGCCGAACAGGGATCTGGCCGAGAAATACATCGCGTACACGCTGACGTCGAAGCCGCAGCAGGAATACGCGAAGCACATCGCGTACGGCCCGGTGAACCGCGCCGCGATCAAGGCGCTCGACGCGAAGACGCTCGCGGATCTGCCGAACTCGCCGGCCAACGGCAAGAACGCCGTGCTGCAGGATGCGGGTTTCTGGACCGATCACGGTGACGAACTGGAGCAACGCTTCGCTTCGTGGGCTGCGAAGTAAGCGGGTCGTGATAGCAGTGCGGTAAAGCCGCGATGGCTCCGCTTCGCTGCGCGAAGCGGAGCCGCATCGAAAGATGGATCGCGCGGTCGTGACGTTGTGTGAAGCAGCATGACCCGCGTCCCGTGCGATGCAGGGATAGCAATAAAATCTTGCATGGAGACAGGTGTGACCACCATGACGATCGCCGCCGATTCCACGCCGGAATCGTCGCACAGACTGAAGCGCGAGCTGAGAGCCGCGGAAGCGAAAAAGCGCGCGATGGCGTTGCTGCTGATCGCGCCGCTGGCTATTTTTCTGCTGCTGATCTTCGTCGTGCCGATTGGCGCGTTGCTGACACGCGCGGTACAGAACCCGGAAATCGCGAACGCACTGCCGCACACCGTGAGCGCGCTGCATGACTGGGACCGCAAGTCGGTGCCCCCGGATGCCGCGTACGCCGCGCTCGCCGCCGACCTCACCGTGATCGCGGACGGCGAATCGATGGGTGCGCTCGCACGCCGTCTGAACACGGAAATTCCCGGCTACCGCTCAATGGTCGCGAAGACCGCGCGGGCGATGCCGCTCAACGACGACGCCGGCCACACGCTCGCACCGGCGCAGATTCACGCAAAGCTCGTCGACATCGACGGGCGCTGGAACGATGTCGCGTACTGGCAGGCGATCGCCAAAAACGGCAGCCAGTATTCGCCGTTTTACGTGCTGGCCTCGCTCGATCACAAACAGGACGCGTTCGGTCACATCGAGCAGACCGACCCTGACCAGCAGATCTACCTTGCCGTCTTTAGCCGCACGTTCGTGATCGGCGCGGTCGTGACGATTTTCACGTTGCTGCTCGGCTATCCGCTGGCGTACTGGATTTCCACGCTTTCCGACCGGCGTGCGAATCTCGTGATGATCCTCGTGCTGATCCCGTTCTGGACCTCGATCCTCGTGCGCGTGGCCGCGTGGATCGTGATCCTGCAAAGCGAGGGGCTCATGAACAAGGCGCTCCTCGGCACCGGGCTGATCCATGCGCCGCTCGCGCTGCTGTTCAACCGCACGGGCGTCTACATTTCGATGACGCACATCCTGTTGCCGTTCATGATCCTGCCGCTTTACAGCGTGATGAAGTCGATTCCGCCGACGTACCAGCGCGCGGCGATTTCGCTCGGCAGTCATCCGTTCGCGGCGTTCTGGCGCGTGTACGTGCCGCAGACGTATCCAGGCGTCGGCGCGGGCGCGCTGCTCGTGTTCATTCTCGCGATCGGCTACTACATCACCCCCGCGCTGCTCGGCGGACCGAACGACCAGATGGTCAGCTACTACGTCGCGTACTTCACGAACGTGACGATCAACTGGGGCATGGCGTGCGCGCTCGGTGGCCTGCTGCTCGCCGCGACGCTCGTGCTGTACGTGATCTACGGACGCCTCACGCGTTCCTCGTTGAGCCTCGGCTGAGCGTTCACGGAAAGACTCATGATGAAACTCGCGAAACCGCTCTTTGCACCCCATACGTCGCTCGTCGAGCGCGTGTGGTACTTCACGTTGCGCGGCCTTGCCGTGCTGACGCTGCTGTATCTGATCCTGCCCGTGCTGGCCATCGTGCCGCTGTCGTTCTCGTCGAGCACGTTCCTCGTATATCCGATTCCGGGCTGGTCGCTGCGCTGGTACCAGAACCTGATCGCGTCCGACGAATGGCGCATGGCCGCGAAAAACAGCTTTATCGTCGCGCCTTCGGCGACGGTTCTCGCGACGGTTCTCGGCACCGTCGCCGCGATCGGGCTCACGAAGGCCAACTTCCGGGGCAAGGCGCTGCTGATGGCGATCCTGATTTCGCCGATGATCGTGCCGGTCGTGGTGGTCGGCGTCGGCATGTACCTGTTCTTCGCGCCGCTCGGACTCGCGAACACGTATATCGGGCTGATCATGGCGCACGCTTCGCTCGGCGTGCCGTTCGTCGTGACGACGGTGGTCGCGACGTTGCAGGGCTTCAACTACAACCTCGTGCGTGCGAGCCTGTCGCTCGGCGCGAATCCGGTGAAGACGTTCTTTCGCATCACGTTGCCCGTCATCGCGCCGGGCGTGATCTCGGGCGCGCTGTTCGCGTTCGCGACATCGTTCGATGAAGTGGTCGTCACGCTGTTCCTCGCGGGCGCGGACCAGACCACGCTGCCGCGCCAGATGTTCACTGGCATCCGCGAAAACATCAGCCCGACGATCGCCGCGCTCGCGACGATCCTCATCGTTTTCTCGACCTGTCTGCTGCTCGCGCTCGAATGGCTGCGCGGCCGCAACGCGGCGCGCGCCGTCGCCTGACGCGGCACGCGTCGTTTCACGTCAGGCGGCAGGTGTCGTCTTATGTCAGGCGGCACGCGTCGTCGCGTAATGCGGCACGCCTACTGGCGCCCGGCCGGCCGCAACGTTGGTTCGTGTACTGCATTCCGACGACCGGCTGAGCAGGACCGGATCTGAAATCGTGGTTTTGAAGCGCTGATCTGGATCGGCGTTTCAAACGTTTCAAACCCGCGGCACCCCTCCCTGTTTCGCACCCGGCGAATGCCATTTGCGGAATCATCCGCCGATGGATGCGGAAAATTCCGCATCCTTGCGCGGACCTTCCCGTCTATCCTCCTGCGGTTCTACTTCAAACATCTCCCTCATTGCGGTTCGTCATGAAACTCCCGTGTACGGTGCTTGCGTGCGCATGGCTGCTTGCTGGATGCACCGATCCGGCCGCGCGGGCGCGACTCGGCATTCAGGATTCCGCCGTGACGCAAACCGGCTTCGGCG
>CALFSF010000320.1 GCA_937917025.1 uncultured Paraburkholderia sp. | reverse complement strand
CCGTGAAATCCATCACCACCACCACCACGATCAGCAGCGACGTGCCACCGAAATAAAACGGCACATGCCAGGCCTGCTGCATGAACGACGGCACCAGACACACCAGTACCAGATACACCGCACCGACAGCGCACGACCTGCATCAATGCCCAACACGACTCCCATCCGCACGACCGACGTTCTGTCGCACCGCCTGTCCGTGCTGACCTCCGGCCCGCAGCGCGACGCGCTGACAACCGGTCTGCGCGGCATCGAAAAAGAAAGCCTGCGCGTGACGCAGGACGGTCATCTCGCGATGACGCCACACCCACGCGCGCTGGGCTCGGCGCTCACGCACCCGTCGCTCACCACCGATTATTCAGAAGCGCTGATCGAACTGATCACGCCGGCCGAAAAAGACGTCGGCATCACGCTCGAAAAGCTCGATGTGCTGCATCGCTTTGTCTACGCCGAACTCGGCGACGAGCTCCTGTGGAACAACTCGATGCCAGGCGTGCTGCCCGCCGACGATGAAATCCCGATCGCGGACTACGGCACTTCGAATATCGGCAAGCTGAAGTACGTCTATCGCGTCGGCCTCGCGCTGCGCTATGGCCGCACGATGCAGTGCATCGCGGGCATTCACTATAACTATTCGCTGAACGAAGAAGTGTGGCGGCTGCTACACGCCGACCAGCAGTCGACGGCAAACGCAGTCGACTTCCAGTCGGAGCGCTATCTCGCGCTGATCCGCAATTTCCGCCGCACGAACTGGCTGCTGATGTATCTGTTCGGCGCTTCGCCGGCGCTCGACCGGCGCTTTTTGCGCGACCGCGCGCACACGCTCGACACCTTCGACGCCGACACGCTGTACCGCCCGTACGCGACGAGCCTTCGGATGAGCGATCTCGGCTATTCGAACACGACGGCGCAGGCCGCGCTGCATGCCGACTACGATACGCTGCCCGGCTATCTCGACGCGCTTGCGAAGGCGGTCAGCCAGCCGTATCCGCCGTACGAGGCGATCGGCACGCAGCGCAACGGCGAGTGGGTGCAGATCAACACGAACGTCCTGCAGATCGAAAACGAGTTCTACTCGACGATCCGTCCGAAGCGCATCACGTATCCCGGCGAGCGTCCGTTGCATGCGCTGGCCGCACGCGGCGTGCAATACGTCGAAGTGCGCTGCATGGATATCGACCCGTTCGAGCCGGTCGGCATTTCGCTGGAAACCGCGCGCTTTCTCGACGCCTACCTGCTCGTCTGCGCACTCGACGACAGCGCCGCGCTGCCGCCCGACGCCTACGCGGAAGCGAACCGGAACTTCGGCCGCGTCACGCTGGAAGGGCGCAAGCCCGCGCTCGAACTGACGCGCGACGGCAAGACCGTTCCGATGCTCGACTGGGCGAACGACCTGTTCGGCAAGATCGACGCAGCAGCAGCCGCGCTGGACGCGATTCGCGGCGGCGATGCGCATGCGGGCGCCGTCGCCACGCAACGCGCGAAGCTTGCCGACGTGTCGCTCACGCCGTCGGCGCGCGTGCTGCAAACCATGCGCGACCGGAAGCAGAGCTTCCTGCAATTCGGTCTCGCGCAAGGCGCGGCGCATGCGGCGGCGTTCAAGGCGCGTCCGCTACCCACCGACGAGGCTCAAGCGTTCGCCGCGCTGGCCGCGACATCGCTGGAAGAACAGGCAAAGCTCGAACGTGAAGAAGTGGGTTCGTTCGACGCCTTCGTGGCCGCGTATCGCGCGTACACGTTGAACCGCTTCAGCGTGTGATTGCAGTGCACGGCGCGCGCATGAAACGACCTCGAGCGCTGCCGGTCCAACTTTCATGACGTGACGTGAGGCGACCCGCGGCTTAAGGGTCGCCCCCTCACGGCTCAACCGATGGGGGTGGATCGCAATGAAGAAAGCTCTGCTGGCTGTCCTTTGCGCGCTTGCCGCGGGCTGCTCGAGCAGCGGTCAGGTCGATCCCGACACGATGCAGATCGCGACCGCGCCGCTGACCTGTGCGAACAAAACCGAGTGCGACCTGTGGTGGACACGGGCGCGGACGTGGGTTACGCAGGTATCGACTTATGGGCTCGAATCGGCCAGCGATACGCTGATCCAGACCGCCGGCCCGGATGGGGGCAAACGGGCGCTCGCCTACCAGATCACGAAGACGGAGAACAAGGACGGCACC
>CALFSF010000319.1 GCA_937917025.1 uncultured Paraburkholderia sp. | reverse complement strand
AGTCGGCGATGTTCCATCCGCCGTTCACCGCATACTGGTGCGACGGCAGGTAGTTTCGTACCAGCATGGCCGTGACTTTCGAGGTACTTGCGCAGCCCCAGCTCCCCCGACACGCAACCCAGCAGTTCTCCCGGCTTGAAGCCGGGTGCCCCCTGGGGCGAGGGTACGGTCTGGCCGTTGGGATAGCCGCTGATCACCGGGATGTCATCGCGCGCATATCGGGGCGGATAGCCGGTGACCGGATCGGGATAAAGAACGCATAGAATTTTTGCCATTTGTCGTCTCCTTGTGCGAGGCATTGAATGAGTGCTGCTCGACCTGCATGCATAGTCTGCAGATCGCTCGCGGAGACTTATTTCGAATTCGCACGGTTTTGTGGGTGATGGAACGGGGTGTGCATGCAGCCTGCCCGTAGCTTGTGCGGTCACGGCGATGTCACTGGGCCTCGCGAGGACGATGAACGGCACGCCATCCCACCCCGACTTCCGTCGCTCCCTGGATGGCGTATCACGCAGCGTCGCCACCTCGGGCATCGCGAGAACGGCTTTGACGTCGACTACGGCGCGATCGCCGATCGATCAAAGCCGTCATATATCGCCGCCGGCCGTGGCATCGGTTTTCATGCGGGATCGGCAGCGCTAGCGGTTGGGATGTATTTTCCCTGCCACCAGTCCAGTCTTTCGAAAAACGCCGGAAGCAGACCGACGGGGATCGCCTTGCCAAGAAAAAAACCTTGCGCCAGGTCAATTCCCGCACGCCCAACGGCGTCGTACTGAGCGCTGCCCTCCACCCCGTCCGCGATGACGACGACATCGAGCTCGCGGCCTGCGGCGGCGATTGCCCGAAGTGTCCGCAGGCGCTGCGATTCTTCCAGCCCCATCACATCCCGATCGACCTTGATGAACTCGAAACCGACAGGCAGCGCGGTGGCGGTTATCGACGTCGCGGCCCGTACCGCCGACAGGGCAAGGCGAAGCTTGTCCTCGCGCAGGCGAGTCATGCTGCTGAGTTGCTGGGGCAGGTCGTCAGCCCTGACCTGGAACACCAGGCGACTGGATGTGAAAGACCGTGCCCTTGCCGCGATCAGGGAGAGGCACTCCTCATTGTCGAGATACGACGCCCACAGGTTGATCATCACATACAACGTCCGGCCGTCGGCGAGGCGGTCCAACTCCTTTCCAGCGGTCGAAAGAACGAACGCGACGATCTTCATTGCCAGGCGGCGATCGGCGAGCTTGTCCATGTACCATGTTTCGCCCCGAAGGCCATACGCGACGTTTTTCCAGCGGAGCACCACTTCCAGTCCTATGCATTTGCGGGTTTTGGTATAGAAGACCGGCTGATACTCCAGGTGGAACTCATTGCGCCTCAGTCCACGATTGACTGCGCGGGCAAGAATCGCAGGTTCGCTGAACCACCGGAGGTAAAGGAGTGTCCCGGCGACGCCGAGCAGCGCCAGCAGCGCGAGGACCAGAATCAGGACAGAGGCGGTAAGAATCCACCGGTAGTAGTGGTCCACCGACATGCTGTTGCGAGACGGCAGGGCGTGCTTCTCCAGTAGCCGGTTCGGTGCAGGCATGCCGGACGCCGGCTCTGCCGGCTTCGCGGTGGCGACACCATCCCGTGTTTCCCGCAGTGTTTCGTGCGGCGCGGGATCGGTCTGGGCAGATGGGGCGGACAGCGTGTCCTCGAGGAATCCATTCACCTGCGCCTGGACTGTTCCAGAGGTACGCTGCTCCTTTTGCGTGTCCGCGAAACCCACTCCCGATGCGTCCAGGTTCCCGTCGCGGAACGCGCAGGTCCCCCGCGTACTCTCCGCGTGAACAAACGCATTCATCCCGGCACCGCCGAATAATGCCGGTAGCAGGAATGGAGCGGCGTCGGCGCATCCGTGGCCTGGGAAGGCGGCTGATTCCGCGATTTCTGGATTCGCGATTCCCGTTGCTGAAGGAATCAGGTGAGAGAAGGTCGCTTCCTCATCGGCATGGCAGGTCGCGGATAAACAGAAAAGAAGACCTGCGACGAAATACTGTGCTCCGGTTTTCATATCGGTCGCAAAGCGCGGGGCTGAGATTGCCTCTCACGTGCGGCGAGGAACTCATTCCACGAATAAAAAAGACTGGGTTGAACCAGCCAAAAGCTCCGGCTATTCCGAGGACGCGCCGAAACTCGAAAGAAAGCCAGCGTCACGAATCAACCTGTTTTGAAGCCGACGCTTCGCGAGCGTCGAGGTAATACCCCTGAATCCAGTGCGCACCGGCATCGCGGGCGATCTGGACATCCTCGGCCGTTTCGACGCCCTCGATGACGAGGAGTGGCGCGATACAGCGTGCCATCCTGACCAGACGGTTTAATTCAGCCGCGGTAAAGGTGCGTTGCCGGACACGCCGCAGAAATGAGCGGTCTACCTTGATGATGTCGGGCTGGCACATACGCACTGCATCGGCCGAAAAGCCAGCGCCGAAGTCGTCGACGGCAACCCGGACGCCAAGCGCCTTCAGATGCCGGACAAATGCGCGTCCATCACCTGGCGAGACGCGAGTCGACTCCGTGATTTCCACGATCAGCCGGGCCGCAAGATCGGGCTCGGCCGCCAGCTCGCGAAAGAGCGATTTCCACCAGTGATCGTCTCGCGCGCTCTGTGCCGACACGTTGCAGCCGATATGCGCGTGAGGCGCGGCCCGGAGCGCATCGAGCGTGCGACGAAGGACAAAACAGTCGAATGGGCGCATCAGCGAAAGTCTTTCCAGCGCCGGGATGAAAGAGCCGGGTGGCAGGACCCTGTCATCCACTTTCATTCGCACCAGAGCCTCGCGATAAAGAATGTCCGCGGGGGCGCCGATGGCGCAAATCACTTCGTGCTGGAAGAAGAGCCGATCTTCCTCAAGGGCGAAGAAAACCTCCCGGGCAATCTCCCAGTCAGGGGACTCCGGCGCCATTGCATCGTTGCGCCCGTCCGTGGCCAGATCACCCGGCATCACAACCATCCCGCGATGATTCGGAACTTCTGGTCACGTCTTCGATTGCTGACATTCCGCCTCCGGATACGAGCAAAAGCACACGGGTCGCCCGTTGCATTGCGCACAAATTTTTACAATTCCTCCCGTTCGTCGCCAAACTCCGCGGCACAAAATGGGTCCTTTTTGCCAATATCGTCAGATGAATAGGTGATCATGGCGGGGCGGCCGAAGCGCAGTACCTGAGCCATTGATTTCGCCGGGAGACAGAAAGGACCGTTTTTGTCAACTGGATGGTGTCGGCATTGCCGGGAGACCAATACAACATGCCGCTTTTCTCACCACCAGTTAGGCAGAGGGCCCCTTCCCTTCTTGGAAAACACATGAAAATCGGTTATGCACGCGTTTCCACGCACGAACAAAGCCTGGCGCTGCAACTCGACGCATTGCGTGCAGCAGGCTGCAACGAATTCTTCACTGATCACGGGGTATCAGGCACGGAGTTCAGCAGACGCGGGCTGGATGCCGCACTGTCTGCAGCAAAGGAAGGCGACACGCTCGTCGTGTGGCGACTGGACAGACTTGGGAGGTCCCTGAGCAAGCTGGTCGATCTCATTACCCACCTTGAGCGGCGGGGCATCGAGTTCGTTTCCTTGAACGAATCCATCAACACGAGTTCGTCCGGCGGCGTGTTGATCTTCCACATGATGGCCGCGCTTGCCGAGTTCGAACGCAATCTGATCAGCGAGCGCACCCGCGCGGGCATAGCGGCCGCCCGTGCACGGGGAAGCAAGCTGGGAAGACGGCGGGCGCTTTCGCCTGCGCAGCGAACCCAGGCGCTCGAGTTACTTCGGTTCCAGTCGGCTGCCGAGGTAGCAACCCGGTTCAACGTTCATCCGAGGACGATGCTTCGACTGAAGGCGGCGGGTGCGTGATGTCGTGACGAGCAATCAGCGACGTTGGATGGGTGACGCGGTTCGTGGTTGTGCTGGGGCCGCTCGCCGCGCCGATGACGATGGCTATTCGCCTTGCAGGCTACTCATGTCGACTTCTCCTTCCCGCTTTCACTTCGATGAGTTGAACCTGGCCAGGTCCTGGAAAACAAGTTGGCCCCACGTGTTGCCCCGTGCCTGGACGAGCAGGCCGCCCTCGCCGATCTTCCCCAGTTCGATCGGGGCGAAGTCGAGCCGCTCGACGAGGGCCGCCACCGAGGCGCTGGCCGCGTCGTCGTCGCTCGCGATGAACACGACCCGCCGGCCTCCCTGGGGCGTCCTCGCCCCTTGGGCCAGGACGCCCGCTGGCAGATGGTTGAAGGCCTTCACTACCTTCGCCCCCGGGAACGACTTCGCAAGGGCGGCGGTCGACGGCAGCCCGCCCAGTTCCTCCGGGGGAACGCCGAACGCGTTGGTTGCGTCGATCACGAGCTTCCCCTGCCAGCTTTCGGCGGCCAGCCCGATGTCCCGGTGGGCGGCGAAGGGCATGGCCAGGATAACGACGTCGGCCTTGAGCGCGTCCTCAATGCGCCGGGGAGTGAGCGACGGGCCGATCTGCGCCGCGAGCGCGTCCAGCGGGCGCCTGCCCGCCACCGCTACTTCGATCCCCTGGCGGGCGAACGCCTGGGCGATGGCCGTCCCGATCTTGCCAAGCCCGATGATTGCGTAGCTCATTGAAATTTCCTTTGTGTATCGAAACGCCCTGACGGCGCGCGTCTGGTCTCAGACCTGGCCGATGCCGCCATCGGCCATCAGATCCGAACCCGTCACGTAAGAACTCTGACCGGACGCGAGGAACAGCGCCGCGCTGGCCATCTCCTCAGCCTGGGCGAGTCGTCCGATCGGGACCATGCTCTGGTACATCTTCACGAGATTCTCGCGTGTCTCTGACTGGGAATCGAGAATGGGGGTATCGGTAACGCCGGGGCTGAGCGTGTTGACGCGAATGCCACGATCCTTGAATTCCGCGGCCCAGGTGCGGGCATAGGACCGCAATGCCGCCTTCGTCGCCGCGTAAGCGGTGTGGCCACCAATACCCATCTGATGCATCGCCGACGAGACCAGAATGATCGATCCGCCACCGGTCATCATTGGCAGCAGCTTCTGCACCAGGAAGACGGGGCCGCGGGCCATGAGGTTGAACGCCTTGTCGAAATGCGCGGGCGTGAGGGTGTCGACAGGCGCCTGCTCCGTAAAGCCCGCGTTCGACACGATGATGTCGACGACACCCTTTTCCTCTCTGACTGCCGCAGCGACACGGTCGAGGTCATCGAGATTTGCAGCGTCAGCCTTGATAGCCGTGACGTTGCGTCCGATCAGTTCGACGGCCTCGTCGAGTTGTGCCTGCCGACGGCCGAGGATAAACACGTGAGCGCCTTCAGTGACAAACCGCTGGGCGGTTGCCAGACCGATACCGGTCGTTCCGCCGCTAATGACGGCGATCTTGCCTGCGAGGGTGGACATTGGAACCTTCTGTCTGTTCGTGATTGGGAGGTCCATGCTAATTGCCATCGCAGGCGATGATAATCCGCGGATTTTCCATAAGGTTTATTCTTTGGCGGAATGGACCAAAGGGAAGAGGGGCAATGGACCGGTTTCACGAATTGAACGCTTTCATCGCCGTGGCTGAAGCGGGTGGCTTTTCCGCCGCGGCGCGCAGAACCGGAGAATCACAGTCCGCCATCAGCAAGGCCATCGGCGCGCTGGAAAAGCGCCTCGGCGTGATGCTATTTAACCGAAGCACACGCAGCGTGACCCTGACGGACCAGGGCCAGCGATATTACGACCGGACAAAACCGCTTGTTGACGAGATGGATGAAGCCGACAGCGAACTGTCAAGCAGCACGCTCAATACCTCAGGTCTGATCCGGATCGCCGCATCCGCTACGTTTGGACGCCTGCACATCCTTCCGCTTATCCCCGAGCTGTTGTCACGCACGCCCGGCCTTCAGGTCGATCTTGTTCTTTCGGACTTCGTACGAGATATGGTGGACGACCGGATCGATCTGGCGATCCGGGTGGGCCCCGTCAACGATCCCGATGCGGTTGTCAGGCGCGTGGCTGGCACCCCGCTCGTGTGCGTCGGCTCCCGCGGTTACTTCGAGCAACACGGAATACCCAGGACCCCCGCCGAGCTTGTTGATCACAATTGTCTTTTATATGGCGGCCTGACGGAGTCATCGAACTGGCCGTTTGCAGGACCGGAAGGTCGATTCAGCGTGTCAGTTCGCGGAAATCTTTCGTCCAACAGTGTCGAAACGATCCGGGCTGGTGTTCTGGCTGGCGTTGGAATTGGCCTGTTCGCCAAGGTTTCTCTTGCCGATGAACTCCGGCATCCGGACGTGATCACGGTTCTCGACGAATTTATCAGCGAGGTCAGAGACGTCAGCCTCATCTGGCCAAAACGTCGATTTGTACCGGCGCGAGTGCGCCGCGCGACGGAGTTTTTTGCGAAGGCTCTTCCACAGCGCATTTAGGTGAGCGGAAGGGGCCCTGCGCGAAGGAGATTCGGCGAGTGGGTTAGCAAGCCCCATCGAAGGGAGCTTTAGAGAGGCGTGCTCTCTGCTCGGTCGTGGTGGACGGGCAGGTATGTAGTGTCGTGAGGCTTTTTGCGGAGCGCAGCAGTTTTTGCGGAGCAAATAAAAAGGGCTTAGCCGAAGCTAAGCCCTTGAATCTTTTGGTAGGCCGTACGGGATTCGAACCTGTGACCAACGGATTAAAAGTCCGCTGCTCTACCAGCTGAGCTAACGACCCAAAAGAGAAGCGAGATTATAGCGATGGAGGGGACCACATGTCAACCGGCCACCCTCGCCATGCGCCAATGAGAAAAGCCCGGAGCACTGGATGCTCCGGGCTTTTCAGCGAGAGGCGCGCGTCGCGTAACACAGGTACCACGCGCTGTACTGCAAGCAACTGCTTTTACTTGATCTGCGACAGCTTGCTCTGAGCCGACTGTGCCACGTCCGAGCTGCCGTATTGCGCGACGACCTGCTCCAGGGTCTTGCGGGCGGCTGCCTTCTGCCCCTGTTCGAGCTGATTGTTCGCAATCGCGAGCAGCGCTTCAGGCGCACGCGGATGCTGCGGGTAATTCTTCACGACGCCCTGCCACGTCGCCGTCGAGCCCTTGTAATCGCGCAATGCATATTGCGCGTTGCCGAGCCAGTACTGCGCGGTCGGCTGATAAGGGCTCTGCGGATACTTCGCGATGAACGCGCGGAACGACGCGGCCGCGTTCTTGTAATCGCCGCTGCGGAACTGCTGCGAGGCGGCGTTGAACGCGTCTGTTTCACCCGGCTGCACCACACCCTGCACGCCATCGACGGTCTGCTGCTGCGGCTCGAACTTCTTCAGCCGGCCATCGAGGTCGGTGTAGTAGTCCTTCTGCTGCTTCTGGACGGTCGCGAGCTGGTTGGCCATGTCCTCGTTCTGTCCACGCAGTGTCGCGACCTGCTGGTTCAACTGGTCGAGACGGTTGGACTGATCGAGGATCGTGCGCTGTGCAGCGGACAACTGGCTCGACAGGCTGTCGGTCTTGGTACGCAGATCGAGGATCGCCTGACGGGCCTGATCGTCGTCGAACATGCCCGCGTGCGCCGGTCCGGCCATCAAGGCCGTCCCCGCGACACAGGCCGCTGCGGCCACCCGCAGCCAGGAGAAACGATGCGTCATTCTGCTCATCATCCGTTACTGTTGGTACACGAGGTCTGCACGGCGATTTTGCGCCCACGACGATTCGTCGTGACCCGTCGCCTGCGGCTTTTCCTTGCCGAGACTCACCGCTTCCATCTGCGAATCAGGCACGCCCAGCAGCGACAGCGAACGACGCACAGCTTCAGCACGCTTCTGGCCGAGTGCCAGGTTGTACTCGCTCGTGCCGCGTTCGTCGGTGTTGCCCTGGATCAGCACGTGACGCTCCGGATGGCTCTTCAGGTATTGCGCGTGCTGGCCCAGCAGCGACTGGTAGTCGTCCTTCACCGAGTAGCTGTCGAAGTCGAAGTAGATGCTGCGCTTGGCGAGCGGGCTGTTCGGATCGTTCAGCGGATCGACGTTCACCTGGGCAACCGCGTTCGGGTTCGGTTGCGTGCTGACCGCGCCTCCCTTGTTGGCGTTTTCGTCGAGCTTCACGCCCGAATGACAGGCGGCAAGCGCGCCGAGCATCAATACAGCAAATGCGATACGAAGTTTGGACATCATTTTTTACTCTCCTTGTGTGTTATTGCATAAACGTTATTGCATAAACGGACCCCAGGACGGCTCGCGAACGTTGCCGCCCTGAACCGACAGGACCTGCCGGGTACGACCATCGGTCGATACCGCGGCCAACACGCCACGGCCGTTCACCTGGGTGGCGTAAAGAATGTACTGACCGTTCGCCGCGAAGCTGGGCGATTCGTCATGTGTCGTGTCGGTGAGGCCTGTTGCCGCGCCGGTCTGCAGATCCAGCAGATACAGCTTGAAGCCGCCACCCGTGCGCGAAATGTACGCGAGTTCCTTGCCGTCCGGGCTCACGCGCGGACTGGTGTTGTAGTTGCCCGTGAACGTGACGCGTTGCGCGGCACCGCTGCTTTCACCCTGAACCGGCATCTTGTAGATCTGCGGGGCGCCGCCGCGGTCGCTCGTGAAATAGATCCACTGGCCGTCAGGCGAGAACGCGGGTTCTGTATCGATCGAGCTGCCCTGCGTCAGGCGACGCAGGCCACTGCCATCGGCATTGACGCTGAAGATCTGCGTGTTGCCCGTGCGCGAGAGTGCAATCGCGAGCGTACGACCGTCCGGCGACCAGGCGGGCGCGCTGTTGTTGCCCTTCTGATCGGAGACGACAATCCGACGCCCGGTAGGCAGATCGTGAATGTAGACGATCGGCTTCTTCTTCTCGAACGACACGTAGGCGACCTTCGTGCCATCCGGCGACCATGCCGGCGAAATGATCGGTTCCGGGCTGGAGAGCGCGATGTGCGCGTCCTGGCCGTCCGAATCGGAAACCTGCAACTGATAACGGTTGCCCGTCTTGATGACGTACGACAGACGCGTCGCGAACACGCCGCGCGAGCCGATCAGCTTTGCGTAGATGTAGTCCGCGACCTTGTGCGCGCTCATGCGCAGACCGCTTTCGGGGCTCACGAGCACGAGGCCGCCGAGGCTCTGCTGCTTGACCGTATCGTAGAGCTTGAAGCGCACTTCGTACTGGCCATTCGACAGACGGTTCACACTGCCGGACACGAATGCATCGGCGCCCTTCGCCTTCCAGCTGCCGAGGTCGACGGAATCGGTTTCGGCTACGGGCGTGGCGCCCGCGTCGATGTTGGTGAATTTGCCGCTGCGCTGCAAATCCTGACGCACGATCGTACTGATCTGCTGGGGAGAGTTCGCTTCGTTAGCGAAATTCGCCGTGGCGATCGGAAACTGGGTGGACCCAACGCCTGTAACAAGTACGTTGAGTTGCGCGTGTGCGCTGCTGCCCGCCGCGATCAGGCACGACGCCAGGAGCACCCTCAGGCCTGACTTGGTCATCAAACTCATGCTGTATGGATTCTCCAAAAAACGGGATTTCTACCACAATACAACAGCAGACAGACCCGGGATTGCACAATTCGTTCCCGGGCGCGCTCTTTGTCGTGCAAGGGCGCCGCGTCCGCCATCAACCTGCTGGCCGCAACGTAATCGTAAAGCTGGCCGGCGTTTTTCCATTCGTGTCGAGCGGCATCGGATCCGAACGCTGGACCGCGCGCAGGGCGGCATCGTCCCACTGCGCGTTGCTGCTGCTACGCGTGATCGTTGCGCTCAACAGTGTGCCCGTCGGCGAGCAGCGCACGGCCACGACCGTTTCCAGGCCCTGCGTATCGCCCGCCCACACGATGTTCGGACGCACGCGCCGCTGCACTTTCTCCGCATAACCGGCCGACGCCGCATTGCCACCCGCGCCGCTGCCCGTGCCGCTCTTCGCGAGACCTTCGCCCGTCGAGCTTTCGCCGCCGGCCATGCTCTGCATCTGCGCGAGACGCGCGCGGCGCTCGGCGTCGAGCTTCTTCGCCTGAGCCTGGGCTTGCGCCTGTGCGGCCTTTGCCTTCGCGGCCTTGTCGGCGTCCGCTTTCTTCTGGGCGTCGGCTTTGGCCTGCTGCTCTTCCTTCTGTTGTTCTTCTTTTTGCTGTTCTGCCTTCTGCTTTAACTGGTCCTGCTTTTGCTGCTCGGCGAGTTGTTGCTGCTTGAGCCTGTCGGCCTGCTGTTGTTGCTGTTTCTGCTTGAGCGCGGCGGCTTTTTGCGCGGCGAGGTCGGCGGCCTGCTGTTGCGCGAGTTCCTGCTGACGTTTCGCTTCGGCTTCCTGCTGCGCCTGCAGCTTCTGGCGCTGTTGCTCGGCCAGTTGCGCCTGACGCGCGGCTTCCTGCTGCTGACGTTTCTTTTCCTGCAGTGCGATGTCGGCCTGCTCGTCCTCCACGGGCGGCGGGGCAGGGGCGACCGGTTGCGGCGGCGGCGGAGCCGGCTGCGGCGCGGGTGTATCCGGCACGGCGGTCCACAGCTCGGCTTCCGCGCCGGCCGGCGTGCTGTTCTGCCAGTGAATGCCGTGATACAGGAAGAACCCGAGCAGCACGTGCATCAGCAGCGCGAGCGCGAACGCGCGCCATGTGCCGCGTTCATGCGGCGGTCGGACAGGAGCGGCGGAATTCTTCCGGATCATTGCGATTTGACGAGCAATCCAACGCGTTTGACGCCGCGAGCTTTCAGGTCGGACATCACGTTCATCACGACTTCATACTTGACGGTCTTGTCGGCGGCGATCACGACGGGCTGATCGGGATGCGTCTGCGCACGGTCGGTGATGAAGCCGTTCAGGTCCGCTCGCGTCATGTTTTCCTGCTGCTGCGCGCCTCCGTCGTCCTTGTACTTGACGCTCATGTTGCCGTCGGCGCGAATGTTGACGACGACGGGCGGCGTCTGCTGCTGCGGCGCGGCGCCGCCGACGGTCGGCAGATTGACGATCGATGGCGCGACGAGCGGCGCGGTCACCATGAAAATCACGAGCAACACGAGCATCACGTCGATGTACGGCACGACGTTGATGTCCGCCATCGCGCGGCGCGAACGGCTGCCGCGCATGCTGCTGGAACGGGAGGAACCGGCCATCGTGGACTCCTTAGTGCGCCTGGCGCTGCAGGATGTTCGAGAACTCTTCGATGAAGGTTTCGAAGCGGATCGCGAGGCGGTCGATGTCGTGTGCGTAGCGGTTGTACGCGACCACGGCCGGAATGGCGGCAAAGAGGCCGATGGCGGTGGCCGTCAGCGCTTCGGCGATGCCGGGCGCGACGTTGGCGAGCGTGGCCTGCTGCACGTTCGCGAGACCGCGGAACGCATTCATGATCCCCCACACCGTGCCGAAGAGACCAATGTACGGGCTGACCGAGCCGACCGAGGCGAGGAACGCGAGATTCGCCTCGAGCACGTCCATCTCACGCTGGAAGGCTGCCCGCATGGCGCGCCGGGCGCCGTCGAGGATCGCGCTCGAATCGTTGAGGCGCTTTTCCTTGCCCTTCAGAAACTCGCGCATGCCCGACTCGAAAATACGTTCGAGCGCGCCGATCGTATGACGGTTGTTCGCGGCGCTCTGATACAGCGCCTGCAGGTCGCCGCCCGACCAGAAATCGCGTTCGAAGCGTTCGGTCTGCGCGCGCGCACGGCGGATCGCAAACCACTTGCGGAAGATGAAAGTCCACGACATCAGCGACAGCAGCAGCAACAGCGCCATCACTGCCTGCGCCAGCAGGCTCGCGTTAAGAACGAGGGAAATGATCGACAGATCTTGTGTAGTGTTCATATAGGTTCGTTGTAACGTCCCGGAAGGGGCGTCCGGCTGAAGGGCTTATCGAAGCTTTTCGTCGGGAAAACGGAAAGCTTCAACCAGGCGCTGGCCGAACCATGCTTTGTGTTGCCTGATCGATACGAGTTCACTGGCACCAAGACAACGGTGCTCAGACCCCCGCGGTTGACACGCTGGCTCCGGCTGGACCACGCCGCAGCGCGGCAAGCACAGATGGAGGAATGGCGGTCGGCCTGATCGCAGTGCGCTCGACGCAGCCGACCCGGATGCTTCCGGTAGCAAGCAACGTACCTTCACGCCATGCTTCCTGCGCAAAGTCGACCGATGCACGGCCAAGCCGTTCGATCCGGCTGACGACGGTGATCATGTCGTCGAGACGGGCCGGGGCGCGATAGTCCAGCGCGGTGCTGCGCACGATGAAGATCACACCGGTTTCGTCCGCGAGCCGGGTCTGGTCCACGCCGCACGCGCGCAGCCATTCGGTACGCGCCC
This sequence comes from uncultured Paraburkholderia sp., assembly GCA_937917025.1. Taxonomy (GTDB): domain Bacteria; phylum Pseudomonadota; class Gammaproteobacteria; order Burkholderiales; family Burkholderiaceae; genus Paraburkholderia. The sequence continues at coordinate 8,482 of CALFSF010000319.1, read as the reverse complement.
GCTCGAAAAACTTCAGATAATTCGCGTAAAAAACGATGCCGCCGGCGTCGGTATCTTCGTAATACACCCGGATCGGCCAGGTGAAACCGATTTCCGTGCCGGACTGGCGGGTAGACATATCCATGGCGCGCATTTTACCGGAACGCGCGCCGCTATCCCGATTTCCGGTGCGCGTTCCGCCTGGTATCCGTTAGCCGCGGTGAATGCTAAGGCCCGCAAACGTCTGCGCCACGGGCATCAGTTCGATCGTGTTGATGTTGACGTGCGCGGGGCGCGTCGCGATCCAGTAGATCGAATCGGCGATGTCTTCGGCGGTCAGCGGCTGCACGTTCTGATAGATGTTGGCCGCCTTTTCGTCGTCGCCGCGAAAGCGGACGTTCGAGAATTCGGTCCCGCCGCACAGGCCCGGCTCGATGTCCGTCACGCGGATCGCGGTGCCGGCCAGATCGGAGCGCAGGTTCAGGCTGAACTGGCGCACGAAGGCCTTGGTCGCACCGTAGACGTTGCCGCCCGGATAAGGCCACCTGCCGGCGACCGAGCCCAGGTTGAACACGTGGCCGCGATTGCGCTCGACCATGCCCGGCAGCAACGCCCGGGTCACCTGCACGAGGCCCGTGCAGTTCGTGTCGATCATCGTGGTCCAGTCGTCGAGTTCCGCGCGTTGGGCCGGTTCGAGACCGAGTGCAAGGCCCGCGTTGTTGACGAGCACGTCGATGGCGGCGAATTCCGCGGGCAGCGCGGCGGGTGCGGCTTCGACGGCCGCCCGGTCGCGTACGTCGAGCTCGAACGGAAGAAGCGCGTCGCCGAGCTCGCCGGCGAGTGCGTCGAGGCGGTCCTTGCGGCGGGCGGTGGCCACCACCTTGTGGCCGCCCTTGACGAAGGCCCGGGCGATGGCGGCGCCAAACCCCGCGGACGCCCCTGTGACGAAGACGATCATTGCTGCTCCCTGGTCGGTGGAGAAAAAGAAGGTGCCAAGCCTACTTCCAATGCGGCGCTGCGGCAAGGGAAGACCCTGACGGCGTGGAGCAGGGCGTCGTGGTCGCGGGCTGGTTTGTACGACCCACCGTCCGGTTGATTTCACCCGCAAATCCACGCCGGGAAGTCCGCGCCAGCGGGGCCTGTCGCGCGGTTGCCTATTCGATGCGCTTCAAATAAACTAACGCGCTCACCCCTGCGTGACTGGCGATAGAACCCTTTGGGGTTCAAGGTGGAACAACCCACCGGGAAGCGCAGGGTGCCGTTTTTGCCGTTCGCCTGGGCAGCCGTGATCCGCGCGCGATGTTTTGCGCTGCCGGTGGTTGCCTTGCCTCGCGTGTACGGTACATCTCCATCCGCCACGTCAAGGCTGGCCCAGCTGCCAGCAGCGCTGCATACCCGCTACGCCTTCTGCACACAATTCGGCGCATGATCCGGTCAACCTGAACACATTTAACGGAAACCGTATGTTTGACAGAGCCAAAAGCACCATCGCCAACGTCGATCCCGAACTCTGGAAGGTGATCGAACAGGAAAACCGCCGTCAGGAAGATCACATCGAACTGATCGCGTCCGAGAACTACACGAGCCCCGCCGTGATGGCCGCGCAGGGTTCGCAACTCACGAACAAGTACGCGGAAGGTTATCCGGGCAAGCGCTACTACGGCGGCTGCGAGTACGTCGATATCGCCGAACAGCTGGCGATCGACCGCGTGAAGCAGCTGTTCGGCGCCGAAGCCGCGAACGTGCAGCCGAACTCGGGCTCGCAGGCAAACCAGGGCGTGTTCTTCGCGATGCTGAAGCCGGGCGACACGATCATGGGCATGAGCCTCGCCCACGGCGGTCACCTGACACACGGCTCGCCGGTCAACATGTCGGGCAAGTGGTTCAACGTCGTGAGCTACGGCCTGAACGAAGCCGAAGACATCGATTACGACGCGGCTGAAAAGCTCGCCCAGGAACACAAGCCGAAGCTGATCGTCGCAGGCGCGTCGGCCTTCGCGCTGCGCATCGACTTCGAGCGTCTGTCGAAGATCGCGAAATCGGTGGGCGCGTATTTCATGGTCGACATGGCGCACTACGCGGGTCTCGTGGCCGCGGGCGTGTATCCGAACCCGGTGCCGCACTCCGATTTTGTCACGACGACCACGCACAAGAGCCTGCGCGGCCCGCGCGGCGGCGTGATCCTGATGAAGGCCGAGTTCGAGAAGCAGATCAATTCGGCAATCTTCCCGGGAATTCAGGGCGGCCCGCTGATGCACGTGATCGCCGGCAAGGCCGTGGCGTTCAAGGAAGCGCTGTCGCCGGAATTCCGGGAATACCAGCAGAAGGTGGTGGACAACGCACGCGTGCTGGCGGAAACGCTCGTGAAGCGCGGCCTGCGCATCGTCTCCGGCCGCACGGAAAGCCACGTGATGCTGGTCGACCTGCGCGCGAAGAACATCACCGGCAAGGCTGCGGAAGCCGCGCTCGGTGCAGCGCACATCACGGTCAACAAGAACGCCATTCCGAACGATCCGGAAAAGCCGTTCGTCACGAGCGGCGTGCGTCTCGGCTCGCCGGCCATGACGACCCGCGGCTTCGGTGAGAAGGAAGCTGAACGGGTGGGCAACCTGATCGCCGACGTGCTCGACAACCCTGAAGATGCCGCCACGATCGAACGCGTGCGCGCGCAGGTCGCCGAGTTGACGAAGCGGTTTCCGGTGTACGGCTAACCAGCCATGCGCTGCCCCTTCTGCCGGCATGACGACACACAGGTGGTCGATTCGCGTGTGTCCGAAGATGGCGCCGCGATTCGCCGGCGCCGGCGCTGCCCGGCCTGCGACAAACGTTTCACGACGTATGAGCGGGTCGAGCTGGCGTTGCCGTCGGTCGTCAAGAAGGATGGCAGCCGCACCGAATTCGATCGCCGCAAGATTGTCGCGAGCATGCAACTGGCGCTGCGCAAGCGCCCGGTTGCTGCCGACGCAATCGATGCCGCGGCTTCGCGTATCGAATACCAGTTGCTCGGCAGCGGTGAGCGGGAAGTTCGCAGCGAGCGTCTGGGCGAACTCGTGATGAACGAGTTGCGCGAGCTCGATACGATTGCCTATGTCCGCTTCGCCTCTGTCTACCGGCGCTTCGAGGACGTCTCCGAATTCGAGGACGTGATCGAGGAATTCAGGCGCATGGCGGCGCCTCCTGCCGCGCCCGGCAAACCGACCCGCAAGCGCTAGTTTTTCGCGCATCTGCATTTTCCTTCCCCTGAGTGCTGTCACGTCTGAATTCTGACGTGTGATCGCGCACGTCCGCTACCTGGCCATTCGGCAGATTGTGGACGCTCGAAGTGCCCGGTAAATTGTCTGCATTCTTCGAGTCATTCAGGGATGCAGATGAAAATGAATGCCCTTCCGGTTCCACGTGATGATGGATTCACACTGGTTGAAACGCTGGTCGTCGTCGCGATGCTCGCGGTACTTGCCGTACTGGCAACACCGTCGTTTTTTGCATGGCGCGTGCGTGACCAGGTCGACGCGCGCGCGAAGGCGCTCGTCTCGACGCTGACGTTTGCCCGCGGTGAGGCGCTCAGGCGCGGCGCGCGTGTCACCGTGTGCCGTATCGACAGCGCGCTTCACTGTCTTGCGGCCGGCAAGCCATGCCCGGCCGGCACCGCTGACTGGTCGTGTGGATGGGCGGTGATGTCGGATCGGGCGGGCCGATCGTCACTGCTGCGCGTGTTGCCGGATCTCGCCGCGGTCAACGTTACGGGAACGCTGACTGATGTGGCGTTCACGCCGCCGGCCGGTCAGGTGATCGGCAGTTTTCGCAGCTTCGAGTTTGCACCGCGCTCGCCTTCGGCGGCCACTCGCGGCGACCGGTGGCGGCGCTGCGTGCGAATCGCAGCCGGTGGCCGCGCGCGCGTGATCGACGGCGCTTGCGGGGCTTCGTCATGAAAACGTGCCGCCATGGAAACTGTTCAGGTAGCACCCTGCTGGAGGTGATGGTGGCCGTGGCCGTAACTGCGGTCACGGCGCTCGGGCTGGTCGCCACGCAGCTATGGATGACGCGTCACGCCGGCGCGACTGCCACGCGCGAGCGCGCGGCATTCGTGGCCGACTCGCTGGTGGAGGCATCCCGGGTATCGGCGCTGGCAACAGGAACGGATTCGGGCGTGTGGAAGACCCGGGTCGCGAGCATGGTGCCAAGGGGCGACACGTCGGTCGTCGCGCAGGCGGGCGGCCTCGCGACGGCACGCGTGACGTGGCCCGCTGTGCGAGAAACGCAGGACGTCGCACCGGGCAACCTGATCGATCTGCCGGATTTTTGCGGCGACGCCGCGTTGCCGGTGGGAACCGCGTGCGTAGCGATTGCGTTTTCGAAATGACGCGTCATCGATACGCTACGCGCGGTCATACGCTGCTCGAAATGATGATCGCGACCGTCCTCGGACTCGTGGTCACCGCAGGCGCCGTGGCGCTCTACCGGTCGCAGCGCGCGGCTTTCGTGAGCGCCAGCGATGCCGCTCGCATCGAGGAAACCGGCATCGGCGCATTGACGCTGCTTGGGCAGCAGATCCAGATGGCCGGATTCACCCCCGCCGACACCGCATCGCCCCCCTCGGCGAATGCGCCTGCTGCGCTCTTTGGCTGTTCCGGCGCGCGGCCCATTGGCGCCGATGACGTCCCGGGCTGCGAAGCGCTGGCCAGCCATTCGGATGGCATCGTTATCCGCTATGTCGGCGACGTCGTGTCGACGTGGCCTTCGGCAAGCGGCCAGCCGACGGACTGCCTCGGCCAGGCCGTCGGCGGCGGGGCCGCGGGCACGGCGCCGGTCGTGAACCGCTTCTACGCGAAGACGAGCGCTTCGACTGGGGAGCCGGAACTTTACTGCGAGGGCAACGGCAAGGTGGGTTATGGACAGCCGGTGTTCGAGGGCGTTGAGCGGCTGCGCATCCAGTACTGGCTTGCAAACGTGCAGCAAGCGTTCGACGCGTCGGCGCTCACGCCGGACCAGTGGGCCCGGGTCGTGGCGGTCGACCTGTGCGTTCTGGTGCGCGGGGCACCGCTCGGGCAGCGCGTGCGCTATGTCGATTGCGATGGCGCGTCGGGCACCGGCAGCGATACGCGCGCGAGACAGGCGTTCTGGCGGCGGGTCGCGGTTCGCAACGGTGCGGGCGTTCAGCCATGACGCGAGCCATTTGCCCACGGCGCGTAACGCGAGCCACTGGCGTCGGTGGACGCACCCGGGGTGCCGCGTTGCCGGTCGTGCTGCTGATTACGTCGATGATGCTGGCGACGTCCGCGGCCTGGTTCGAATCGACGCTCACCGCCGCGCGCAGCACGGCGAACCTGCGGGACTACCTGCAGGCGTTTCACGCTGCGGATTCGGCGTTGCTTCTGTGCGCGGACAGGGTGAGCCCGGAAGGCGCCGGCGCGGTGCCGGCCGTGACAGGCGAACCCGCTGGATGGAAGCGCGAGGCGGACTTCGCGGCTGGCGCCGTCATGTCTGTCGCGCCATGGCCCGGGGCAGGACGGCCGCCCGAGTGTCTTGCCGAAGGCTGGCGATTGACGGGCCGTCCGGAAGCGAAGGCGTATCTGTTGACTGCCCGGGGCTTCGGCGCGGCGCCTGACACGCAGGTATGGCTGCAGATGCAGATCGTCATGGATGGCGGCAAGACCGAACGACACTGGCGGCGCGTCGCCGCGCGACCATTCTGAACGGGATGAAATACGACATGAATTCAAAGGCAGGCGCATTCACGTTGCTTGAACTCGTCATTGCCATGGCGATTGCCGCGGTGCTCGCCGTATTTGCCGTGCCGTCGTGGCATGCACAGGTGGCGCGCAGCCACCGGGTCGATGCTGCATCCGCGTTGTATCGCGCTCTGCAGTATCTGGAAACATCGGTGGAGAAGAACGTCGGTGCGTTGCCGGCAGGTCTCGATCAGGCGCCTGCATTCGGCACGCCGGTTTACCGTCTGCGTGTGTTGGGCGCGGACGATACGAACGGTGGATATTCGGTAGAAGCGCGACCCGTCGAAAACGGGCCGATGCGCGAAGACGCGTGCGGGACGTTCGTCATCGATGCAACCGGCTTGCGGAAAAACCAGAGCGCCGGCGATTCCGCGATGGCAAATGCGAACGAATGCTGGAGTACGCGATGAACGTGAGCTCGTCTATGGAAACAGCGCGAGGACCAGCGGTTCCAGGCAGGGCGCCGGCAACGCACTGGTTCCCGCAGGCCCGGCGAGACGTCGAAACTTACCCGCGCCTGCGTGACGGATCAGCGCTGGTCTGCTCACTACCGCTGTCCTGTCTGATCTGCTGCCAGATTCGATACGCTTCCCATGCCGCGAATGCGAGGCCGCCCCACTTGATCGCCGGTTTGGCGCCTGCGACGACCGTCGCCCGCAGCGGCCTGGCAAGCAGCAGCGACGCGAGCGAACTGAGCAGCGGGTATTGCTTGAGCAGGCCGCCGATGCCGGCCGCGCTGCCTTTCGGCGCGCCCCAGCGCATCCCGCGAAAGCCCGGGACAAAGAACTTGAGCCAGCTGAAATGCGTCACGGCCTCGCGCAGTTCCGCCGTCGCCTGCGCGAGCTCCATGCGTTCGACGTCCGCACGCACGAGCAGCAGTTCCTTGCGCAGCGCGCGCAGATGGGGTGCGGCCAGTTCCTTCGAAGGGCGCTTGCTGCGGAACGTGTGGTCTGGGTGCAGTTGGCTCATGAGCGGTCGAAGGCGTTTAAAAGAAGTGAAGGAACGCGGGCGAAACAAGCTGCCCGTAACAAGGCGCGCGGCACATCAACCGCGCTCGCCTCACTGCTTGCGGAATATCTCGCGGTCTTTTTCGAATTCGTTCAGCGTTGCCTCGAAAACGATGGGCGCATTGTGCAAACCGCTGCGGGCTTTCAACCCGCAAAAGAGCGCAGCCAGCGCATACACCGCCGTGATGGCAGCCAGCGACTGCCAGCGGTACGTATCCCAGAACGCGATGGCAACAAGTGCCGTCAGCGCGATGAGCGCCATGGTCGCGAGCATCATTGCCGCGAGACCGAGAAACAGCACGGCGAGCAGGCGATCCTTTTCCTCGGCCAGTTCAATGCCGATCAGTTCGAGCCGCGTCTGCAGGATCTCAAACACGGAACTGAGGATGCGGCGTAACGGACCGTGGTCAGCGCGCTGCGATTGGGTGTCGATCGTCATAACTTTCGCGCGTTGCGCATGGGGAGGCGGAAGATGCGCCGGAAGAAGCGGACCGGCCAGGCATGCGCCGGTCAACCGTGCCGGAAGTGCGCCGGGCACAAACCCGGCGGCGACTGCCGTGACTGCTTATTTGCGATTGATCAACAGGCCGACCAGCACACCCACGCCCGCGGCAATGCCGATCGATGCCCATGGATGCTCATGGACGTAATCGTCGGTCGCGCGCGCCGCCTTCTTGCCCTTCTCGACGACGACAACCTGGACGTCGGCCGCCTTCTCCCTCGCCTGCTTCAGGCGCGTGAGCGCCGTTTCACGGAGCTCCGAAGCGCGCTCGCCGGTTGCGCTCGCGGCCTGCTTCAGCAGGTCCTCTGCGTCCGCGAGGACGGTTTTGATATCCGACATCAATCTCTCCTTGTTAGCTTCCGACATTGACAGCTCCATTCGTGGCAGTTACGCGTGAATCGTAACCAAAGAAACGACGGCTGGCGAGCCTGGTGCGCTGCCTGCATGAGCGGGATGCAGGAACTGTTCCCGACATGCGAAGTGCCACCCGATAAAAACAGATCACCTGACGCGCCGCTTAACCTGCGCGCGATTCCGGTTTCCAGTTGAGTTGATCTGACCCGTCAAGTTTCGTCCAATTCGGAGAAAATTACAAAAACTCATAAAGGAGTGACGCGATGTTCGTTCATTATGCGTGGCACTTCCCGTATGCTCTGATTTTGCCGAGCGCCGCGGCGTTCACCCTCAGCGGATCATTCGAACCTATCAAGGAGGCATCATGAGTCTACGTCTAGGCGACGTCGCACCGGATTTCGAGCAGGATTCCAGCATCGGCCGCATCAAGTTCCATGAATGGCTGGGCGACAGCTGGGGCGTGCTGTTTTCACACCCGGCCGACTTCACGCCGGTCTGCACGACCGAACTGGGCCTGACCGCGAAGCTCGCCAGCGAGTTCGAAAAGCGCAACGTGAAGACGATCGCGCTGTCGGTCGACAGCGCCGAGTCGCACAAGGAATGGATCAAGGACATCAACGAGACGCAGGCTGCGAACGTCGGTTTCCCGATTCTGGCCGACAGCGACCGCAAGGTGTCCGGGCTTTACGACATGATTCACCCGAACGCGAGCGAAACGGCCACGGTCCGCTCGCTCTTCGTGATCGATCCGAAGAAGAAGGTGCGTCTCACGATCACCTATCCGGCGAGCGCGGGTCGCAATTTCGACGAAGTGCTGCGCGTGATCGACTCGCTTCAGCTGACCGACAGCCATTCCGTCGCGACGCCGGGCAACTGGAAGCAGGGCGACGACGTGGTGATCGCGCCGTCGT
>CALFSF010000318.1 GCA_937917025.1 uncultured Paraburkholderia sp. | reverse complement strand
GTAGAGCGCAAAACGATCGAAACCGGTCACCTCGGTGAAGCGGTCGATGACATGGGCGAGGTTGTCGAACGTGTACGCAAAACTGTCCCGGCTGGGCATGTCGGACTGCCCGAATCCCGGCAGATCCGGCGCGACGATATGAAAACGGTCGGCGAGCTTTGGAATCAGGTCGCGGAACATGTGACTCGAACTGGGAAAGCCGTGCAGAAGCAGCAGCTTCGGAGCGCCAGGGCGACCGGCTTCACGATAGAACACCTTGAAACCGTCGACATCGGCATGGCGATACGCAATTGAACTCATGGTCTCCTCCTTAGGAGAAACGCAACCATCTTGCATGGGACCCGGGTAAGTGCTTTGCAAACTCGGGGCGACAAGATGATTCGGGTGATGAAAGGCACGTTGTGATTCCCGCCATCGCAGGCGGTGGGTATCGCTAGCGCGAGGAAACCGACTGGACCGCTTCGAAGATCACACCGGTCACGGCGTCCGGAGCCGTGACCATCGGCGTGTGATCGGCCTCGGACGCATGCACGCGCGCATTCATGCGACGCGCCATGAAGCGCTGGGTATCGGGGTCGATCATCCGGTCCTGGCCGGCGATCAAAAACCAGCTCGGGCGGTCTCTCCACAGCGGACGCCCGACTGCCTCGCCGATGCACGACACCGCAATGGGACGCTGCACCGCGGCAAGCACCGTCAGCTCCTGCTGCGTTCCGTCCTGCGCGAACGCAGCAGCGAACGCGTCTTGCGGCAGCCATATCAATCCGTGCCGGTCCGGGGCGAGTTGCGGCGCCTGCGGATGCATCTCACCGCGGTAGAACATGTCGCCAACCGTTTCTCCTTCGTCGGGCGCGAGCGCCGCCACGTAGACCAACGCCGCGACGCGGTCTGAACGGATCGATCCGATCACGGCGCCTGCATACGCATGGCCTGCCAGTACGACCGGGCCTTCGATCCGTTCGAGCGTCCGGTCGAGCGCGGCCATGTCGTCACCGAGCGAGGTGAGCGGCAGCGGAGCCGCGACTGCATCGATGCCCCGCCCGTTCAGACGATCGATCACCTTGCTCCAGCTTGATCCGTCCGCCCATGCGCCGTGCGCGAGCACCACGCTCACGTTGCCAGAAGACATGTCCTGCTCCTTTCAGAAAAGTGGACGCCGCCCGTGATGCAGGGTTTTCCTGCATCACGCAATGTAACCTGTAATTTTATGTTTAATAGGTTACTCATTGGATTGGTAACTTGTCAAGTCCATTTTTAGCGGTTACATTGTGGCTATCGTCATTTCACTTTCGCCACGACAGATGGACTACCGTCAGATTCCCGCGATATTTGTCGCCGATGCACCCGGTCTCGATTTCCTGAACTCGGTCGCGACGCCGGTCGATGAGGAAATCGACTGGATCAGCGATGGCGAGGGCCTGCTCGCCTGGCTGGAACAGGCTGAACTGGTGCCTCGCGCCGCGCTCGCGGCGATGCGGTCGCAGGCCACGCCGGCCGAGCTGGACGCGGTGGCGGCACAGGCACGCGCTCTGCGCGAATGGTTCAGGGGGTTCGTCCAGAAGAGAAAGGGGCGGCCGCTCGCCGTCAGGGATTTGCGCGAGCTCGCCCCGCTGAACCAGCTCTTCGAGCGCGACGAGCAATACGGAGAAATAGTCGTCGATGCCACTGACGGCGTACCAGCCTTCGAATTGCGCGCGAACCGGCGCTGGAAGTCGCCGGAGTCGCTGCTGATGCCCATCGCCGAGGTATTGGCGAGGCTGGTGTGCAACGAGGATTTCACACACGTGAAGGCGTGTGAAGGTCCGCGCTGCACGTTGATGTTTGCCGATCACACACGGGGTCACGCGCGCCGGTGGTGCAGCATGGCGATTTGCGGGAACCGCGCGAAGGTCGCGGCTCACCGCAAGCGGCTCAAGGAGCGTGAGCGCTGACGCGACGTCCGCAGGAATCCGGCCATTGTGGCGATGTCTTTTCTGGAGAGGCGATATGGATCACATCAAGGCGATTGCATTCGACCTGTACGGCACGCTGTACGACGTCCATTCGGTTGTTGCCCGGTGCGATGAGCAATTCCCGGGACGCGGACGTGAAATCAGCGCGATCTGGAGACAGAAGCAACTCGAATACACGTGGCTGCGCAGTCTGATGAACCGCTACGTCACATTCGAGCAGGCGACGGAAGACGCATTGCGCTTTACCTGCCGGCACCTGCGGCTCGATCTGGACAACGAGGCGTGCAAGGCACTGTGCGACGCGTACCTGCGGCTGCAGCCGTTCCCCGAAGTCGCCGGCACGCTGCGCGCGTTGCGTCAGCGCGGACTGAAGCTGGCGGTGCTGTCGAACGGTTCGCCGCATTCGATCGGCGCCGTGGTGGGGAACTCCGGACTTCGTGCCGAATTCGATCATTTGCTTAGCGTCGATCCGGTGCGCGTGTACAAGCCGGACGATCGCGCCTACCTGCTCGCGGAAGCGGCCTTCGGGCTCACGCGATCATCGATATTGTTCGTGTCGTCGAATGCGTGGGATGCGACAGGGGCGCGTTATTTCGGCTTTCCGACGGGCTGGATCAATCGCAGCGGCAGCGTCTTCGAAGAAATGGGCCAGACGCCGGACTGGCAACTGGGCGGTCTCGACGAATTGCTGCCGCTATTCGATAGCCGTGATTCTGGCGTCAGCCGAACGTGAACGAATACGCTTCGACGCCCGGGTCCAGAAACTCGATCGAAAACGTGTGGTCCTCGATGTCACCCGTTTGCCGCACCAGTTGATAAAGCCGCTGCTCCGTCACGGTGCCCATGCCGTCGGCGCTCACGTCGCTGCCGTGCGCATTGCCCGGCGCGGCGCCGTCGATGCTGACGCGAAATCGCACGGGCTTGCCGTCCTTGTCCGGCCCCAGCACCAGATGCAGATCGCGAGCGTGGAAGCGGTAGACGATCTTGCCCGACGCCGCCGCGAGCGTCGCGTGTTCGGCGCCGACGCGCCACCTGCCGGCGAGACCCCAGTCGTTGAGCGCAGGCTGCGTGGGCGCGGCGTATGTATGCAACTGGTCGTCGGTTTCGCCGCCCGGTGACGCGAAGTTCTCGGCACGTGCATAGCCGATATAGGTTTCCGGCGACTGCATGTCGTGATTGTCGGCAGCAGCCTCCACGCCTGTCACGTCGGCATGGGTGAGCCCTGTCGCGATCTTCGCCGCATCCGCGTGACCTGCTTCCGTCAGCAACTGCTGGATCACCTTCTCCGACTGCGCATAGTCGCCCTCGCCGAAATGGTGGTAGCGGATCCGCCCCTGTGCATCGACGAAATAATGCGCCGGCCAGTACTGGTTGTTCAGCGAGCGCCAGATGGCGTAGTTGTTGTCGATCGCAACCGGATAGTCGATCCCCAGGTCGTGTGTCGCCTTCTTCACGTTGTCGACGTTGCGCTCGAAGGCGAACTCCGGCGCATGCACCCCGATCACGACCAGCCCCTGATCCCTGTACTTGTCCGCCCACGCCTTCACGTACGGCAGCGAACGCAGGCAGTTGATGCACGAGTAGGTCCAGAAATCGATCAGCACCACCTTGCCGCGCAGGCTTTGCGCACTGAGCGGCGGCGAGTTGAGCCATTGCACGGCGCCCGTCAGCGGCGGCAGCACGCCTTCGACCGGCAGCGGCGGCGCATCCTCTGGCGCGGCTTGTGCCGCACGCACCATCGCGCCCGACGAAGCGACCATCGCGCCGCCCGTGCCTTTATCCGCGTCAGCGGAAGTGCCGGAACCCGCGGCATCATTGGCCGCCATCATCGCGCCGCCGTTCGTCGTATTGCCCGCCGCGTTGCTCGACGAAGCCACGCCGGCCGGCGTCGCACCGGGCGACAGGCGATCGACCAGCTTCTGTTCGATGCCACCGGTCGCGACGGTCGAGATCCGCGTGAGAACGCCCGTGTCGAGACCGAACGCGATCGCCACCACGCCACCCAGCATCGCCGCGCCGATGCCGCGGCGGATCCACTCGCCGGCGCCCAGCGAGCGTTTCATCGCCGTGAAGACGCGGCCGCCGATCAGCAGCGCCACCGCGAGCGAGGTCGCCGCGCCCGCCGCATAGGCGACCAGCAGCAACGTCGTGCCGACGCTCGCACCGCGCAGCGCGGCGCCGGTCAGCACCAGACCGAGGATGGGACCCGCGCACGGCGCCCACAGCAAGCCGGTGGCGATGCCGAGTAGAAACGACGAGCTCGCGCGCACCTGCTGGCCGTCGGCCTGCGCGAAATTCGAAAGGCGGTTGCCGGCGCTCACCAGGGGCCGCATCAGATGGTCGGCAAAGCGCGGGAACAGCAGCGTCAGGCCGAATACGGCGAGCAGCGCGATCGCGAGCCAGCGGCCGTACTGGTTGGCCTGCGTGACCCAGCCGCCGCCGACGGCCGCGAGCGTCGCCACGAGGGCGAACGTCAGCGCCATGCCGGCGAGCAACGGCAGCCCGCTGCGAACGAAAGGCTGATCGGCGCGCGCGAAGACGAACGGCAGCACCGGCAGGATGCACGGGCTGAGAATCGTCAGGGCGCCGCCGAGGTAGGCGAGAACGATGAGTAGCATGACTGTTCCAGGACGTTTGTTTCAGGGGTTATCGGGAGATCGCAGAGGCTCAGGCTGCCGCCGGTGTAAAACGCATCGCGAGCCCGTTCATGCAATAGCGCAGGCCGGTGGGCTTCGGGCCGTCGTCGAAGACGTGCCCGAGGTGGCCCCCGCAACGCCGGCAATGCACTTCCGTGCGCGACATGCCGAACGACCCGTCTTCGCGCGTCGCCACTGCGTGTTCCAGCGGCGCCCAGAAACTCGGCCAGCCCGTATGGCTCTCGAACTTCGTGCGCGACGAAAACAGGTCGAGCTGGCAACCGGCGCACGCGAACACGCCCGCGCGATGCTCGCTGTTCAGCGGACTGCTGTAGGGCCGCTCGGTGCCTTCTTCCCGCAGAACGGTGTACTGTGCCGGCGTGAGCAACTGATGCCATTGCTCATCCGTGCGCGTGAATTCGAAGCGTTGCGCGGGCTTGCCGGCCGCCACCGGCGCCGCGGCCAGCCTGGGCCACTGGCTCACGGCAGCCAGCGCCGCCACGGCCGCACCGCCCGAAAACAGAAAGCGTCTACGACTTTGCATGATGGGCTCCTTGATGCCAGTCTGCGGATAGTGGTCACATGCTAGGGCGCGGGCGGTGTCAAAGTCCTCACGAAAAGTTAAATTAAATGTGATAACTCGCTGCCCGGAAATTTTGCACAATGGCGCAACGGCCACTATCCGGCGCCCGTTCCTGCAACCGTCCTGAACCGCTCGAGACCGCGACTTCCATGGATCATCAAAAGCGCATCCTGATCGTCGAAGACGATGTCGACATTGCCAACGTGCTGGCCCTGCATCTGCGGGACGAACGCTATGAGGTCGTGCACAGCGCAGACGGCAACGAAGGGCTTCGGCTGCTTGAACAGGGCGGCTGGGATGCACTGATCCTCGACCTGATGCTGCCGGGCGTCGACGGACTGGAGATTTGCCGGCGCGCCCGCGCGATGACGCGTTACACGCCGATCATCATCACGAGCGCGCGGTCGAGCGAAGTTCACCGGATTCTCGGCCTCGAACTCGGTGCCGACGACTACCTCGCCAAGCCGTTCTCGGTGCTCGAGCTGGTTGCACGCGTGAAAGCGCTGCTGCGCCGCGTCGAGGCGATGGCGAAAGATTCGCGGATCGACGCCGGCACCCTGCAGACAGCCGGCCTCACCATCGATCCGCTGACACGCGAGGCCGCCGTCGACGGCCGGCGAATCGAGCTGACGCCGCGCGAATTCGATCTGCTGTATTTCTTCGCGCAACAGCCGGGCAAGGTGTTCTCGCGGATGGACCTGCTCAACGCGGTGTGGGGCTATCGGCATGAAGGATACGAACATACCGTCAACACCCACATCAACCGGTTGCGCGCGAAGATCGAGGCCGATCCGGCCGAGCCCACGCGGATACTGACCGTCTGGGGGCGCGGCTACAAGTTTGCCGTGCCTTCCGACGGCGCCCCGGCGCAGCACCCCCCATCCACGGACGCGCCATGAACCTCACCCTCACCCAGCGGCTTTCGATCGTGTTCTCGGTGCTGCTGCTGGCGTGCTGCGGCGCATCGGCGTGGCTGCAGATCCGCTCCAGCGATCTTCACGACAAGGAGGTGATCCAGGGCCTGTCACGCGGCCTTGCCGGTCACATCGCCCGCGGCACGCCATTGATGGATGGGAACGGCCTGCGGCCCGACGCCGTGCGGCAACTGTTCGGCCAGCTGATGGTGGTCAATCCGAGCGTCGAGGTGTACCTGCTCGACAATCAAGGACGCATCAAGGGCGACGATGCGCCCGCCGGGCACGTGAAGCGCGAGCAGGTGGACCTCGCGCCGGTTCGCCGCTTCATCGCCGGCGACGCGCTCCCGATTCTCGGCGACGATCCGCGCAGCACCGACGCGCGCAAGGTGTTCAGCGCCGCGCCACTGCAGGCGGACGGGAAGGCGCCATCGGGCTATATCTACGTGGTGCTGCTCGGCGAGGCACACGACGCACTCGCCGCACAGGTCAGCGCCAGCTCGGTATTGCGCACCACGCTGTGGTACATGGCGCTCGTGACCCTGCTTGGGCTGCTCGCGGGTCTCACGGCATTCGGGCTGATCACGCGTCCGCTGCGGCGGCTGTCCGCCGCGATGCTGCGCTTCGACGCCAACGGCGAACCGGATACGCAGCCGAAGGTGCCGCGCTCTTCTTCAGCGGGAACGCGTGATGAAATCGCCGTCCTGGAGACCGCCTTCGCGCAGATGGCCGAACGGATCGGCGAACAGTGGCGCGCGCTGACGCGACTCGACCAGCAGCGGCGCGAACTGCTCGCCAATATTTCGCACGACCTGCGCACGCCGCTGACGTCGCTGCACGGCTACCTCGAAACGTTGTCGCTGAAGGCTGACACGCTCGGCGAAACGGAGCGCAAACGCTATCTCGCGATCGCGCTTGCGCAAAGCGTCAAGGTTGGACGGCTGGCAGAGGCGCTGTTCGAACTGGCAAGGCTCGAACATGGCAACGTGCAACCGGCGCTGGAAGAATTCTCGATGGTGGATCTGGTGCAGGACGTGTTCCAGAAATTCGAGTTGCCGGCCGAAGCGCGGCATATCCGTCTGCGCGCCGGCATCCCCCAGCGCCTGCCCGCTGTCCTTGCCGATCTCGGGATGATCGAGCGCGTGCTGACCAACCTGCTCGACAACGCGATTCGTCATACGCCCGCACATGGCACGGTTGGCGTCGATCTCGCGTATCGCGACGCGCGGGTGTCGGTCACGGTCAGCGACACGGGGCCTGGCATTCCGGCGAATCTGCGCGACGGGTTGTTCGAGCGCCCTTTCAGCACCGGTGGTGCGCACCGCGGCGGCGGGTTCGGGCTGCTGATCGTGCAGCGCATGCTGCAACTGAATCACAGCCAGATCCGTCTGGTCGAAAACACGGGTACGGGTGCGACATTCTGCTTCGAGCTACCGGTTACTGGCGTTTCCCAGGCAGCAGGTGCGACGGGTTCGTCGCTGTCGTCTTCGTGGACGATCGGGCAGAGACAAAGATAGCGGAACGCGGTCTTCCCTCGCTGAACACGATGAAGGCCGGCTACAGCGCAAATAACCGTCCGCGATGAGGCTCGCGATCTTCCACGCCCGCGAGCCGCAACGCGTGCCAGGCCATCGCGAAGTTGCTGGATATCACCGGCTTGCCGATCCTCGCTTCAAGCGCTGAAACGCGTTCCGCGATGCGCAAGCTCGTGCACGACACGAAAACCGCTTCCACGTCAGGGTTCTGCCCGAGGCGCTCGACGGCGGCTTGCAGCGAGGTCGTGTCGATCCGTGCGACCTCGTTGTCGTTCGCATGCTCGAACGAGGCGATGCGCGTGACGCGCACGCCGCGTGCCTCGATGTAGCTTCGCATGTAGTCGTTGATCGAGCGCACGTAAGGCGTCAACAGCGCGGCGCGCTGCACGCCAAGGGCGCGTAGCGCGGCCAGCGCAGCGGTAATCGGCGTGGTACACGCGACGCCCGGACGCGCCTCGCGGATCCGCGCGAATACGTTTTCCTCGCCGATCACCATCGACGCCGACGTGCAGCCAAACGCCACCACGTCGATTCGCTCGGCAGGCCGGATCAGCGCGACCGCCGGTGCGATGCGCCCATCCATCTCCGCCAGACGTTCGGGCGTGATGTCCGGCGAATTGAGTATGCGGCTCTCGTAGAACGCCACGCCATCCTGCGTCAGCAGTTTGCGCCATTCGTGTTCGATCGTGTGGTCGGTGGCGAGCACCACCAACCCGATGGCGGCACGCCGGCAGATGCCGTCGTCCAGCGTGAAATCCAGCCTGGCGTACGCGTCACCCTGCAATGAAATCGTGCTCATTTCAGTGTCATCCCTGTCATGTCGAGTTCGGGCTGGCGACCGGCCATGATGTCGACCAGCAGTTTCGCGGTTCCACACGACATCGTCCATCCCATGTGTCCGTGGCCCGTGTTCAGATACAGGTTCCTGTGCCGCGTGCGACCGATCAACGGCGTTCCTTCAGGCGTCATCGGACGCAGGCCGGCCCAGTAAGACGGGCGCCCATAGTCGGCGCCGTTCGGAAACAACTCGCGGGCCACCTGCAGCATCGACGTGAAGTCAGCGGGCGTATGGCGGGTGTCGTAGCCGGAGAATTCGGCGGTCGCGGTGAAGCGCAGCCGTTGCCCAAAGCGCGCCCACGCGACGAGATTGTTCTCGTCGACGCCGCCCAGCTCCGGCGGACGGTGGTCCGGCCCGACCGGAAACGTGGCGGAATAGCCCTTGACCGGATACACCGGCAGCCGGTAGCCCAGTTGACGCGCCAGAACCGGCGACCAGGACCCGAGCGCAAGCACGAACTCGTCGCCGCGAACGAGTCCGGCTGGCGTGCGCACCCCGATGACCCGATCGCCCGACGCCTCGATCGCGCTAATGGCGGCATCGAAATCGAAACGCACGCCAAGACGCTCGCACGCCGCTTTCAGCGCGCGGGTGAACAGGTGGGCATCGCCGCTTTCATCGCTCGGACAGTAAATCGCTCCAGCGAGGCTGTCGCGCGCGTGCGCAAGCGCCGGCTCGCGCGCAATCGCCTGCGCCGCGTCGAGCGTTTCGAGCGGCAGTCCGTTGGCCACGAGGATCGACATATTCTGTGTGCCTCGCGCGAAAGACGCTTCGTCGCGATAGAGATACAGCAGGCCGCGGCTGATGCGGTCGTACTGCAAACGCTCGGCTTCGGTCAGCTGCTGCAATTGACGCTGTGCGTAGCGACAAAGCCTCACCTTGCGGGTGGTGTTCTGGCGGGAGCGCTCCGCCGTGCAGTTGCGCAGGAACTGGAAGCACCACGCCCACATGTGCGGGTCGGCGTTGAGCTTGAGCCTCAGCGCCTGCCCGTCGACGAAGAGTGATTTCAGCAGGATTTTCGGCGCTCGCGGAGACGCCCACGTGTACGAATGCCCCGGCGCGACGAGACCGGCGTTGGCAAAGCTGGTCTCGAGCGCGACACCGGGCTGACGGTCGATCACGGTGACCTCGCGGCCCTCTCTGGCAAGGTAATACGCGGCCGTGACGCCAGCGATGCCGGCCCCCAGCACAACCGTTTTCATACGCGCCTCCATGCCCATGCAAAACCGCCCGGCGTGCAAACAAGGCGAACTCACCGGCGCTTTGGGTATGACGTTCTATAAGCGCATACCCTATACCGCTCAAATGTGCGGCGAGACCTATCATGAAAAAACACTTTCATAGTAGCGCTGCGATGCGTCTGATATCGGGTTGTTGAACTGGCAGATTACAACTTGTATGCGACGTACGTTTCCAACCGTTTTCTGATGTCTTCGGTTCAGTCGTGTGGCGGATCGCTCCAATCCTTTTCACAATAAGGAGTCACAAACATGATTGTTCAGAGAAATGGTTCGCCAACCGCAGGTCGCGTCTTGCGGCAAACGACAATCGCGGCACTGGCCGCGCTGGCGGTGCTCGCCGGCATTGCCCCGGGGTCGGCGCAAAGCCAGACCATCAAGATCGGCGTGCCTGTGCCGCTGTCGGGCAGCAGCGCCAATGCCGGCATCGACATCCTCAACGGCGCGAAGCTTGCCGCCGCCAGAGTCAATGCGGCGGGCGGCGTACTCGGCAAGCAGATCGAACTGGTGCCGGAGGACGACGCCTGCGACGCGCAGACCGCGGTGCAGGCGGCACAGAAACTCGTCGACGCGGGGGTCGTCGCGGTGGCCGGCGGCTACTGCTCCAGCGCGGCCCTGCCGGAATTGACGACGTTTCATCGCGCCGGGATTTCCTACGTGATGGACGCCTCGACCAATCCCAAACTGACCGAGATGGGCTACGACAACGTGTTCCGCACAATTGGCCGTGATGACGAGCAAGGTCCGTTTGCCGCCGGATTCATGAAGAATTCGCTCCATGCCCGGCGTGCCGCTGTGATCAACGACAACACGACCTATGCCAAGGGTCTCGCCGACAACACCGTGGAAGCCCTGAAAAAAGAAGGCGTCGACGTCGTCTACAACGACGCGATCACGCCGGGGCAAATGGACTACTCGCCGACGCTGACGCACGTCGCCTCGCTGAAGCCGGACGTCCTCTACTACACCGGCTATTTCTCCGAAGCCGGCCTGCTGGTGAAGGAGGCACGTCAACTGGGCCTGAAGATGACCCTGATGGGCGGCGACGGCACCAACGACCCCACACTGATGAAAACAGCGGGCCCGGCTGCCGAGGGCATGATCATCACGACGGCGCCGCTGGCGCAGTTCCTGAGCGGCGCGCACGATTTCGTCGACGGCTATACAAAAGCCTACGGGCAAGGGCCAGGACCGTATTCCGTCTACGAATACGACGCCGTCGGCGTCACCGCGAAAGCGATCGCAGATGCGAAATCGGCGACGCCCGCCGCGATCACCGCTGCCTTGCACAAGATCTCGAACTATCAGGGCGCGACCGGAACGATCGGTTTCAACGCGAAGGGCGACCGCAGCAAGGCGGTCTACATCACCATCATCGTGCACGGCGACAATTTCACGCCCTATCAGAGGCAGGATGCCAGCGGACACTGGGTGGCGATGAAATAGAATCCGCCGCGCCGCGCGCCGCCATGAGCACCTTCTTCCAGTTCGTCATCGAAGGGCTGACGACCGGCTCGTTCTATGCGCTCGTCGCCCTCGGCTATACGATGGTCTACGGAATCATCCGGCTGATCAACTTCGCCCACGGCGACCTGTTCATGGTCGGCGCGTTCGTCGGCTGGACCGGCTTGACGGTGCTTGCTGCAGCGCACATACCGCTCGCCCTCGCGCTGCTGATCGCGCTCGTGGCCGCCATGGCGGTCACTGGCGCACTGGGTCTCGCGATCGAACGGCTCGCCTACCAGCCGCTGCTGCGCGCGCCGCGGCTGTCGATTCTGATCACGGCCCTCGGCGTTTCGCTGGCGCTGGAGAATGGCGTGCTGCTGATCTACGGCGCGGGTTTCAGCACCTATCCCCACGTCCTCAGCCAGGCGGGGCTCGAATTCCACGACGTTCAGATCACGTTCGCACAGATCGGCATCATCGTGACCAGCTTCGCGCTGATGCTCGCGTTGTATTTCTTCGTTCACGGCACCTTCATCGGCACCGCGATGCGCGCGCTGGCGATCGATCAGGACGCGGCACGTCTGATGGGCATCGATGTCGAGCGGCTGATCCAGCTCACCTTCTTCCTGGGTTCCGCGCTGGCCGCGGTGGCAGGCGTCATGGAAGGCATCTACTACACGCAGATCAATTTCTTCATGGGCTTCGTGCTGGGCCTGCGCGCCTTCACCGCCGCGGTTCTCGGCGGCATCGGCAACATTCCGGGCGCGATGGCCGGCGGCATCCTGATCGGTCTCCTGGAGTCCTTCGGCGCGGGCTATGTCTCGTCGCGATGGACCGACGTGTTCGTGTTCGGCGTGCTGATCGGCGTACTCGTGATCAAGCCGACCGGGCTGTTCGGCGAACGCGTCGTCGAGAGAATGTAGTCCATGAGCACGACGAGGTCGTCATCGCGTGGGTCCTGGTCTGCCGGCGTCGCGCTTCTTGTCGCCGCCGCCGCACTGCCCGCGCTCGCCAGCAACTATATCGTCGACGTCGGCCTGACCATCGCCACCTATTCGATCCTGGGCCTCGGGCTGAACGTGGTGGTGGGGTATGCCGGGTTGCTGGACCTCGGCTACGCGGCCTTTTTTGCGATCGGCGCCTATACCACCGCGCTGCTGGAAACATTGCTGCATTTCTCGTTCTGGGAAACGCTGCCGTTCAGCCTGGCGTTCGCGGGGGCCTCGGGTATCGTCATCGGCTACCCGACGCTTCGCCTGCGCAGCGACTATCTGGCGATCGTCACGCTTGGGTTCGGCGAGATCACGCGCATCGTCGCCACCAATCTCGACATCACCGGCGGCCCGAACGGTATTTTCGGCATCGAAAGTCCGAGCCTCTTCGGATATGAAATCAGCTCTCCGAAGGCAGTCTACGAACTGGGCATCGCGTTCCTCGTGCTGGTGCTGGTGTTCGCGATCCGGCTGGGCCAGTCGCGGCTCGGGCGCGCGTGGACCAGCATCCGCGAGGATGAGGCGGCCGCCGAGGCGGTCGGCGTGCCGACCCTGCGCGTCAAGATGCTCGCCTACGTGATGGGTGCGCTGATCGGCGGCTTTGCGGGCAGCCTCTTCGCCGCCCGCTTCGGCACCATCGATCCGACCGGCTTCACGTATCTGCAATCCGTCACCATCCTGATCGTCGTCGTACTCGGCGGCCGGGGGAGCATTCCCGGCGTGATACTCGGCGCTGTCATCGTGGCCGGCCTGCCCGAATTGCTGCGCTTTCTCAACCTCTGGCGCATCTTCGCCTTTGCGATCGGACTCGTGATCCTGATGCTGCTGCGGCCGCAAGGGCTGTGGCCGGCACCGCTGCGCCGCGTGACGCCGCCGCGCGAGGATGCCGGCCGTGCTGAAGCATCCACGCCCCGGGCGATGGGCGGCGACGCGATCCTGCTCGACGTGCGCGACATGCAGCGCCACTTCGGCGGGGTGCGGGCGGTCGGCGGTATCAGCTTCACGGTGCGCAACGGCGAGATCCTCAGCCTGATCGGCCCCAACGGCGCCGGAAAGACAACGGTGTTCAACTGCCTCACCGGCGTGATCCGGCCGACCAGCGGCAAGGTGTTCTGGCGCGGCACGTCGCTTGCCGGCGGCGCACCCCATCGCATCGTCCATGCCGGTATGGCGCGCACCTTCCAGGGTATCCGCCTGTTCGCCAACATGACGGCCTTCGAGAACGTGTTGACCGGCATGGATCATCGGCTGCGCACGCTGCTCGTCGTCGAACTGCTCGGGTTGCCTTCGGCGCGTGCCGAGGCTGCCGATCACGCGGCAGAAGGCCTGCGCTGGCTCGGCTTCGTCGGCCTGATGGCGCGTGCGGGGGAGCGCGCAGCCGACCTGCCCTACGGCGATCAACGCCGGCTGGAGATAGCCCGCGCACTGGCCAGCAACCCGCAACTCCTGCTGCTGGACGAGCCCGCCGCGGGGATGAACCCGACCGAAAAGCACGCGCTGATGGCGTTGATCCGGCGTATCCGGGATCTTGGCGTGACGGTGCTGCTGATCGAACACGACATGATGCTGGTGATGGGCGTGTCGGACCGGATCATTGTCATGGACCATGGCGTCATCATCGCTGAGGGAGCGCCCGCCGAAATCCAGGCCGACCCGCGCGTGATCGACGCCTATCTGGGTACGGCCGAAACAGACGAAGCGGCCGACGATGCCGCCGGGGAGAAATCGCTGTGGGACTCCTAGAAGTCCGCGACCTGCAGGTGAGCTACGGGAACGTGGAGGTCCTGCATGGCATCTCCCTCGATGTCGCCGAGGGTGAAATCGTCGCGTTGCTCGGCAGTAACGGAGCGGGCAAGACAACGACGTTACGCGCCATTTCCGGCCTGATCCGCCCGCGCGCGGGACACATCACGCTCGACGGACACACGCTCACCGGGATACGGGCCCACCAGATCGTCGCGCTGGGCCTCGGCCACGCGCCGGAGGGCCGTCGCATGTTCGGGTCGCTGACGGTCGAGGAAAATCTGCGCCTCGGCGGCTATCTGATCCGTGGCGAGCGCGCCGTGCTGGACCAGCGGATGGCCGGGGTCTACCAGACGTTCCCGCGCCTCGGTGAACGGCGCGGCCAGCTGGCAGGGACGCTCAGCGGCGGCGAACAGCAGATGCTCGCGATCGCGCGCACCCTGATGTTGCGGCCACGTATCGTCATGCTGGATGAACCGTCCATGGGACTGGCGCCGAAGCTGGTTCGCGTGATCTTCGGCATGATTGCCGACATCTGCAAAGACGGCACGTCGGTTCTCCTTGTCGAGCAGAACGCGCGCCAGGCGCTTCGCATCGCGCATCGGGCCTACGTGCTGGAAAGCGGGCGCATCGCGCTAGCCGGGCCGGCTCACGAACTGGCGCAGGATAGCCGGGTTCGCGCCGCTTATCTCGGCGGCAGTGCTGTCGCTGCGGAGTGACACCGCCCGCCGAACTGCCTGACAGCGTCAGGATGGTTGACCGGCGCCGGAGCCGCCGGGTGCCGTTGGCGGCGCGGTCAGCTCATCGTCTGAAGGCGGGGATGCCGCCGCCGTGCCGGCCGGCATACCGCCTGACTCCACAATTTCAACCCGCAGACTTCCGTGATTGTTCCAGTACGCCCAGCTGGCATCGTTGGCAAAGCAATACAGGTAGCCCGAGCATGGCGCCTTGATCTCCACTTCCCTGCCAATCCTGAAGTAGAAGGGTTGAGGTGGCACACCTGCGTCGCCCGGTTGCCCTGGCGTCGAGATCGCCCCGCAGAGTTCGAACCGGTTCGCTCCCCTGACCCGCCTCGACCAGGCAAACAGACGCTGCATCCAGTTACCGGGGGTTCCCTCCGCGCCCCACGCGCTGTCCCCGTCCAGCCACGTTTGACCTTCAGGCACCTTGAAGCGGTAGCTCACCCCCTCGTTCATGAAAATGCCTGTCCAGTTCCACAACGGGTTGGCGAAAACCCGCACCTCGACGGCCACCGCAGGGTCTATGTTCGGTCGATAGGGCGCCTGAAAGATCGGCGGACTGGCCTGTCGTGCCAATGCCAGATCCGATATCGATTCAGAGCATCTTCGCGAACCCTTCGCCAGATACGGAAACGACCGCGGACGAAAGCCGACTTCCCGGTAAAAACCGGTGAGCGAGTTGTGAAGAACGCCATGTATCGCAGAGGGCGACGACTGGTCCGCGTGGGCCAGCTGGTTCAACATGTCTGACTCAAACACCGCGCCGCACTTCGCAGCCTCGCCAATCATCCATTTGAGCGTGGCATCGGAAAGTCCGGTCTCCTTGTAGCCGCCGCCAACGTCGGCGTGAACACCCGGGAACCACACCTGCAACACGCGGGTCAGGTCGCAACCATCCGAGTCCGTCCACAACGTCGGAAAGAAGTTGTTCCGCTGCTCATCGATTGCAAGCGCCTGTACCGCGCGTTCAACTTCTGGCGGAAGCGTCGTGTCATGAAATTCGAAGCGCTTTCTGCCGAAGCCGAACAAGTCCACGATTTCG
This sequence comes from uncultured Paraburkholderia sp., assembly GCA_937917025.1. GTDB lineage: Bacteria > Pseudomonadota > Gammaproteobacteria > Burkholderiales > Burkholderiaceae > Paraburkholderia. The sequence continues at coordinate 4,832 of CALFSF010000318.1, read as the reverse complement.
GGAATGCCGAGCGCGCCCACCGTCTCCCACACCCCCAGGAAGCGAATGGGCGGAGGTTTGCCATGCGCGTCGCGAAACCGTTTCTGCTGGATGACGGTGTCCGGCATTTTCGGATCGAGCCGGTACAGGTTCCATGCCTGCCTTACGAGTGCCCAGGTTGCCTCGTGAGGAAGTCCACAGTGGTGAAGCATGCCGACCAGGCTTCGCGCCGTGAACGCGCCACGAGAGAAGCCGATGACAAAGATTTCAGAACCTTCCTCGTAGTGGTCGGACAGCCACTTGTACGCGGTTCGGATGTCGCGGGAGAGACCTAGTCCCAGCGCACCGTCTATGAGGCGATGCACCCGGCCTTCGTTAGCGCCGATGCCGACGTGATAGTAGCGAAGCTGCTCGGCGCCATCGTCGCAACGGTCACTTAACGCGTTGAAAAAGCGCACGACATTGGTTGGAACGGGCACCCCCTGAAACTGGTCGCTATCCGAGTTCCATGTGCCGTCACAGCAAACGAAAAGTCTTTTCATGTTTTTGACCCTTCTCGTTCTGCGAGATTCTCATCATGCAGTGAAGCAACCGCGCCCTCGACACCTGCGATTCGCCCGTTCACATGCCGGCGCGGCCAGCCACATCCCTAATACGCGCGAATTCCCATCATAAGCGTTCCAGGCGCGGTTCAGGATCGGCGGAATCCGGGTGACACGCACAAGCGGCCAGGAACCCCCGCGCGTCAGGCCTTCAGGCGGCACCGGCCCATACTGTCACGCCATCAGGGTCGATTGCGAGCCGGCACGCTCCGTTTTCACGAAGGTCATTGTCCTGACTGGCAAACTCAAAGCTGATGCCTTTGACCTTTGCGTTGACATAGCGCTCGCCGTGACGCGTGCCGATCGTGCTGATGGTTCCGGCATGGGGTCCGCTTGCTGACGGCGTTATCGAGCGGGAACTGACACGCCACATCACCGGTTGTCCAGGGTGAAAAGACCGGTCCGATGTTTCCAGCGTGAATCCTTCGGCGATCCCGATTTCGCCTCGTGCCTTGACGATCCCCGTCCCGACATTGTGCAGACCCAGCAGATCGGCAACCCGCATCGTGCGAGGCCGCGCGAAAACTTCCTCGACGGGTCCGGTTTGCAGAACGCGTCCCTGTTCGATCACGAGCACTTCGTCGGCGAGCAGCGCGGCTTCGTCAGGGTCATGCGTGACGATGATCGTTATCGCGGCGATCTCGCGCTGCAGGTCCCTGAGCGATTGTTGCAGGCGGCGACGGCGCGGCGTATCGAGCGCGGCGAACGGCTCGTCGAAGAGCAGCAGCTGACTATGGCGCGACAGCGCGCGCGCGAGCGCGACCCGCTGGCGCTGACCGAACGATAGCTGGCGCGGAAGTCGGCTGGTCAGCGTCGCGAGGCCCAGATGCTCGACCCAGAAACGCGCGCACGCCCGGTCCGCGCCGACAGGAAACGCAAGCTGCTGGTCCACCGTCATGTGAGGGAAAAGACCATAATCCTGCGGCATATAGCCGATCTGGCGCTGCTCCGGCGACAGCGCACCGAGATCGAGCTGGCCGAGCGTCACCGCGCCACGCTCATTGGATTCGAGGCCCGCGATCAGCCGCAGCGCCATCGACTTGCCGGAACCCGACGGGCCGATGATCGCGAGCCGTCGCGAAGAAGGCGCCCATGCGATGTCGAGGCTGAATGTGCCGATGTGTCTCGTCAGCCGTATCGCGAGCGTCAGATCGGCATCGGCGGAAAGCGTCGTGCCGGCCGTTGCGACGAGGGCGGGTTCGTCGCCATTGTCGGGCGGCTCGCTTGCGGCAGCACGCGCGCCGCGGCTATACACCGAAAGCGCCGCGCACACCACGGCGATGCCGAGCGTCGGCAGCAGAAGCGGCATCATCGCGGGCAGGCCCTGTCCACCGAATACCACGTAGGTGTACACCGGTAGCGAATACGGGTGATAAGCGACCATCACCGTCGCGCCAAATTCGCCGAATGCGCGCAGCCACGCGAGCGCAAGGCCGGCCCGGATGGCCGGCCACGCAACCGGCAGCGTCACGCGAAAAAAGCGGCTGGCCGGATGATGTCCGAGCGTCGCGGCAACGTCGTCGAAAACCGGATCGACCGACAGAAACGCGGAACGCGCGGCGACGATCAGAAAAGGCGCGGCGACGAACGTTTCGGCGAGCACGATGCCCGCGAACGAATCGGTCAGCGTACCGCCGGCCACGCGGCCGATCCAGCTATAAGGTCCCAGCAGGAATAACAGCAGCACGCCGCTCGTGAGCGGCGGCAGTGCGAGCGGCAGCTGGACGACAAAGCCGAGCAATGCTGTCCAGCGCGACGACGAACGGGCGAGCCAGTACCCGAGCGGCACGCCGCCCACGAGTATCACGAGCGCGGCGACGCTTGCGCTGCCGATGGAAACGCCAACCGCCGACCACGTGGCGTGCCAGTCGACGCCGGCCCAGTCGGCGTGACTGATCTGCGGGATGCTCGCGAGAAACGGCGCGCACAGATACGCTGCAAGCAGTACGGCGAGCCAGAGCAGCGGCTGCGCCGCTGGCCGCGTCATTGCGCTGCGTCGATGACAGCCTGCAATGACGACGGTACGGCTTGCGCATTGCCGGTCACCGTCGGTTTGATCACGTCGACGCCGTGTTCCTTAAGCAACGCACGCCCTTTGGCGCTAAGCAGAAAATCGGCAAAGCGCGTCCCACCGCTAGCGTTCGGCGCATCGCTGAGGATAGTCAGCGTATAGCTTGCCTTGGCCTGCAGTTCAGGCGCGGGGCGCAGCGCAGGAATCTTCAGATCCGACGTTTCGGTCGAGTAGAAAAAGCCCGCGTCGAGCTGGCCTGACTGAAGACGCCCAACCAGCGTCTCCTCCGGCAGCACCTGCTCGGGATTGTCGGGCGCGCCGAGCGTCTTCTGAACGAGATCGGGTTGATGATAGAGTTCCGCGGCCTTCGTCACCATCTGGACGGTGAATGCACCCTTCGGATCGAGCTTCGGATCGGTGCGGCCGACACGGATACCCGGTTCCTGCAACACCTGATCCCAGCGCTTCTTCTTGAAGTCGGCGGCAAAGCGGCTTTGCGGGTTGTAGCCGATCATCAGCGGCGATTCGGCGAAGTTGACGTACCAGCTCACATGATCGCCGTTCGCCGCACCCATCAGGGAGGTATTCACCTTCGGGCTCGCGCTGATAAACACGTCGCCGCGACGAAGCTTGCCTTTGACTTCATTGGCGATCTTGTTCGATCCGGCTGCGTAGCCCCGAAAATGCAAACCCGTTTCCTTCTCGAACGCGGGTCCGACGCTGCGTTCCATCAGGTTGACGAGCGAGCCCGCATACAAAACGTTGACGGTCCCCTCGTCGGCGGCACAGACGTTTGCGGCCAGCAGGCCTGTTAGCACGGCACCGGACACCAGAAGCTTGCGCAACATGTCATTCCCCGAATCGTTATAAAGGTCGATATATTACGATGCGCGCTTTAACTTCGCATCGATTCAAAAAGCCGCACGAGCGAAACGCTCGTGCGCGAACCCGGTGCGCTACACGAGCAGATCTTCGTAAAACGCACCGAAGGGCTGGGTCGGATGGGCCAGTTGTATTTCGAGGATCCAGAGCCCGGCGTCCGGGCAGTCGGCGAAGTCCCCAAGATCTCCCGCCCTGTAGATCGCATGCGGAAAATCGCTGACGCGGTGGCCCTTGATATCCAGATTCAGACGCCATCCAAGTGCTGACGCACGCGCTTCGGCGAAATCATAGAGCGCCTTGCCGCCCGCGCCGGATGAACGCCAGTGCTGCTCGACTTCGTCGAACACGGTCTTCGCGGCATCGGCACACGCCTTCATCTGCGCATCGTTGCCGACCACGAAGGTGGCGCCCGCATCGCCTTCGTGCCGGTTCCAGACGACGCCAAGATCGACGAAGAAAATGTCGTCTTCCTTGAGTCGCGGATCGCCCGCCGATGGCTGCTTGAATGTCTTTAGCGTGTTCTCGCCGAAACGGACCAGAACCGGATGCCAGATTCGATCCATTCCGAGTTGCGTCAGGAGGCGCTTGCATTCCGCTGTCGCCTGCGATTCGAGCATGCCCGGTTCAACCCGCTCCCTGATCTGCGCGACAGCCTCCCAGGTTCTGTCACGGGCGAGCTTCATCGATTCGAGCACGTAGGCACTGCCCACCGCCTGTTTCATCGCTGGTTCCATCCATCCTCTCCAGTTATATCCCGGTGAATATAGCGTCCGGGGACCCGGGTGTCCAGGCCGCGTCGTGGATCCATTTGTGTCAGAAAGACGACAATTTCCCAACGGGAGTGTTTACGGATATATAACAGGTCGTTATATTTCTCACGATACAACGGAACAGGGCACGTCATCCTGTTCGAAGTCGACCCCATGCCAGGACGACTTTCACTGACCGGCACCGTTCTCACGAAGCGACGGATGGCGCGTCCTGCGACTTTCGTCTCAACACGCGTTTGATTGCCCGATGCCGACATCGACCGGCACGCCGCGCGAGAAGCGGGGAAGTGTCGCGCCCGGGCAGTCAGGATTCGCAGTTTGCCAACCATGATTCGCGCGGCGCTTTGCGGGCATGCGCGACGGAACTCCTCTGGGAAAAGAAGGAAAAAATGAAGAAGACCCTTATCGCCACTGCAGTCCTCGGCAGTGTCACGCTCAGCGCACATGCGCAGAACAGCGTGACGCTGTACGGCTTGATCGACGCCGGTATCAGTTATGTGAACAACGCCCGTGCCGGCACGGGCCATGGCAGCCTCGTCAAATACGACGACGGTGTAGCGTCTGGCAGCCGTTGGGGCCTGCGTGGCA
>CALFSF010000317.1 GCA_937917025.1 uncultured Paraburkholderia sp. | reverse complement strand
CGTCGCAACCCGGCTTGCGGTGCACGGTCTCGAACCGTTGCCCGTGGTCGCGGATTCCGGAACGCTAAAACCGGTCGGCATCGTGTCGCGCAGCGATCTGGTCAAGCCGTCTCGTGCGCACTTCGACGAAGAGCACAAGAAAGAACGCTTCCAGCGCCTGCGAATCCGCACCGGCAAGCGGCACTTCCCGCCGGTTCGATAAGCACAGTCGGCTCTGCGTGCCCTTCCGGGGGCACGGATGCTCGCGTGCCGGTTCAGCACCGTTTCCCAGGAAGAATATCGCGCACGCCGCGAAGCCATATCGCGCGCATATATATCACAAGATGACATATAATGATTTAATACGACGTGCCTCCCATGGCGGGGCAGCAGCACGCGTGAGCGGTAGCCATTCAAACGGCGGCATGGCCGCTGTCCGGCTACAGGGTAATGAGCATCCCGAATCGGAGCGAATGACGATATGCCTGCGTTCCAGCGCATCCTGTTGTGCTATGACGCAACCCGTGAAGGTCGGCGGGCATTGCGTCATGGCGCGTCACTGGCTGAGCGGATGAAGGCGGAAACGCATCTGCTCGCCGTTCTGAACAGCGCGACATGGACGCAGGGGGTCGAGATTGCATCGACTGTGCCGCTCGATGCCCTTGAGCAGTCCGCGCGGGAGATACTTCGCGATGGAATCGAGAAGCTCGCCGCGCGCGGAGTCATCGCAACGGCCCACTTCGCGATTGGCGATCCTCTGGACCGGATTCCGTTTTTTGCCAATGAGCTGAAAGCCGATCTGATCGTCGTCGGGCATCGTCGCAGCGGTCGGGTCAGGCGATGGTGGAGCGGCAAGAACGACGGATTGCTGCTGGACAGGGTGTCCTGCGCGGTGCTCGTCGCCATGGAGCCGGAAGACGTAGATACGGATGCATCCGAGCCGGAAGAGGTGCTCTCCGCACGCGCGTAAGGGCATCGAGGAAAGCTTGCCGCCCGACGACCGGCCAGCCGTGGGTTGGAGCGAATCATGAGCGCCGACGAGGCCTGGGTATTGCTGATTGCACTGGTGGCGGTGTGGTGCGTCCTCGGCGTTGCGCTGGCTGAACTTCTCGGCGATACCGGTGATATCGACCCCGAATCTGTTTCGCGTCTGCACACGACAGGATCGCCGGGCCGGCAAGATAGTGCATCTCCCGTCGCGGCCCGCAAAAGCGTCGCAAGCCGGCAGCCGCCCGCACTTCCATGGCGCAGATGTATCCGGTGCCCAAAGACACGTCGGAGAATTCGTCGTGCCAATCTGTTCTGCCGGCGATGAACCCGATCGGCGCAGGCTGTTCGCCGCCCTTGATGCCCCTGTCCTTCAGTAACGATCCGATCCGTTCGGCGCGTGGGCTGGCTATCGGAAAAGGATCATGGGCGGTCCACTAACCGCCCATCGGTCGCGGTCTCAACCTCGGCTCTGGCGAAGCTGACACGAATCCGCGTCCCCTGCCTGATCACACGCAACTCACCACGCTTCATCAGATACCGGATCGCCACGACCGCCGCGGCAAAGCCCGACGCCGCACCGACCACGAGCGCCCAGCGCGGACCGAAATGATCGGCAACCCAGCCGACAGCAGGCGCACCGAGCGGCGTCCCGCCCAGCGCGATCGCCAGCAGAATCGCAACGACGCGCCCGCGCATTGCGGGCTCGGTGGCCAGTTGCACGTAGCTGTTCGTCGACGTCGTGATCGTCTGCGCAGAAACGCCGATCATCACGAGCACCGCGCCGAACAGCCAGTAGTCCGGCATGATCGCCGCCAGTCCGCAGCCCACGCCGAAAACCACCGACGCCAGCAGCAACAGCATGATGTGAGGCCGCGCGCGACGGGCCGAAAGGAGCGCGCCAGTCACCGAGCCGATCGCCATGGTCGACGTCAGCAACCCGTACTGGCCGGCGCCCGCGTGAAAGGTCGTGACGGACATCGTCGAGATGAAAATCGGGAAGTTGAGCCCGAACGTGCCGATCAGGAAAAGCATCAGAAGAACGGCTTTAAGGTCGGGCCGCCTCCAGACGTAGCGAAAACCATCGGCAAGACTGCCGTGGGTGCGCGCGGCCCTGTGCTTCCGATAAAGCTCGTCGAGACGAAGGCATCGTAGCGAGCCGATCACGGCCACGAACGAAGCCGCGTTGATGAGAAACACCCATCCTGTACCCACTGCCGCGATCAACACACCAGCCACGGCGGGACCGATCATTCGCGCTGCGTTGAACGACGCAGAATTGAGCGCCACCGCGTTCGACAGATCGGTCTCGCCGACCAGTTCCGACACGAACGTCTGGCGCGCGGGCGAATCGAACGCGGTGACGCAACCGAGCAGAAGCGCAAATACATATACGTGCCACAACTGCGCGAAACCCGAGACTGTCAGTATCCCAAGACCGAGCGCCAGCGCGCCCATCGAACCCTGCGTGACGAACAGCATGCGGCGCCGGTCGAGATGATCCGCCGCATAGCCTGTCAACGGCAGCAGCAGCATCTGCGGGCCGAACTGCAACGACATCACGATGCCGACGGCGGTCGCGTTGTGATGCGTCAGCTGTGTCAGCACCAGCCAGTCCTGCGCCGTGCGCTGCATCCATGTCCCGACGTTGGAGACGATCGCCCCGCTCGCCCACACCCGATAGTTGTATCCGCGCAGCGAACGGAATGTGCTGCTCACCGGCCCGCTCCGCTCACGACATGCGCAACGGCATGGGTCAAAAACGCACCGTCGCGGAACCACGCTACGTGGTGAATCCAGTTCATCTTCCAACGCTCCTTTCGTTGCATCCGGGGCTTGCCCGATGGGGCCTGCGGTATTTCCGGCGATCACGCGCGCGGGCAGGATCAGGTATCGAGGAGGCGCCTGAGCAGATCGACACCTGCGGCAAGCTTCTTTTGCTCGGCGGGCGCGAGCTTCGCGCGAATGGCGCGAAAGAGCCAGTCCTCGCGCTCCGCACGGTTTGCCTTGCTCGCTTTTCTGCCGGCCGCGGAGCGCGACAGTACCGTTTGCCGGCCATCCACCGGGTCGGGCTCGCCGCTCACGAGTCCGGCGGCCTTTAGCGAGGAAACGGTCTCACCCATTGATTGCGGGCGCACGCCTTCCGCGCGCGCAAGCGCGGTTACGGTTGCAGGCCCTTCTGCTTCGAGCAAGGTCAGCACGCGTGTTTGCGAAAACGTGAAATCGCCAAGGCTCGCCTCCTCGCGCATCCGGCGCTTGAGCTTGCCGCTCAGAACCCGCAATTCGCCCGCGAGCGACAGCGCCAGTGCGATATCGTCATCACCATTCGCATCGTTCTCGTTATTTGTTCGGCTGGCCATCTTTTGCCCCGTCGCCATATATGAAGGTAACCTTTACAGGTTACCTTTTCATATGTGCGTGCGTCAAGCACGCCTGAAATCGGGCTTGACGGTAAGTGAATCGATCTCTGGGGAGGATGTGCGTGCCGGAATCTCCGTACTTTTCGCGCAAAATAGCCCGATGCCGGCGGTCGCATCATCTCGCGAATCCAGGCGGATCCTGGCGGATCAAACGAAACGCCGGACTTTCAGGTAATAAAAGACCTTATTCCACACGAAGGGTATACAGTTAGAACAGGCTGGCCGCGTCTTGTGGCCGCCTGTTCAGGGAACAATCATGCAATTACAGACCAAACCATCTTCCACCGTTGCCGGCAGGGAGAGTTCATACTCCAGCGAGCGCAAGACGCAGGCCCTTATTCTCGAAACGGCGGACGCTTT
>CALFSF010000316.1 GCA_937917025.1 uncultured Paraburkholderia sp. | reverse complement strand
TCGTTTAATTTAAAACGCCTGCCAAGACTAGCAACCGGATTTTATTCAGGCAAGTCTTTTTTCAACCAATACGGTTTATTACTTTCAGGAACAGATCGGAACATGCAGTCGCGCAGGCCGAACGTAACCTGCCAGCTGGTGATGCATCGCCGCAAAAGCCGCGCGGCCAGAGGCTCAGCGATTTGCGCCGCCACGCAGGATTTACACGAAGATCCAGCTGATTGCGCACACCTGCCGCAACAATTTCCGGATCCTCTTTTATGATTAATAAAATTACCGTCATGGCCTTCACCGCGCCAGGGTTTTAGTCATCCCTGAATGCGCGATGCATATATGGATTTGTTGAATCCATTAAATATTCACATGAAATCTGGAAATCGTTTTCTCTCCAATAAATGACCCTGACGATTTTGTCATCCGTGTGTCAATCGGACGGCTTGTTTTTCATTAAAGCGTCATTGCAATCGGGGTTCATCCGGATCACGCATCTCGCGCCGCGATTCGCTGATGCCGGACCAGCAGCATGCTCAACGCAATACAGATGACCAGCAGCACGGTCGTGATGCCAATACAGACCTGAAACGCGTGCGAATAGGCGGTGGCCGTCGTCTGATGCCCGAGTACGCCGAAGAACACCCCGCTGATCGCGGCCGTGCCGAACGCGGCGCCGATCTGCAACGTCGATGAAACGATGCCGGAGGCGAGGCCCGCCTTTTCCGGCACGACCTCGGCGAGCACGATGCGCATCAGCGAAGGCAACACGAGCCCCTGGCCGATCCCCACGCAGACGAGGCCCAGATAGAAAACCGGTTGTGGGATCGCGCTCCGGCCGGCTGCCCATGTGATGACGGAAAAGCCCGTCACCAGCATCGCGAACCCGAGTGTCAGCACATGGCTGCCGATGCGCCGCACGATTGCCGGCGACATGAACGGCCCGACGATAAAACCCGTCGCGAACGGCATGATGGCGATGCCGGAGGCGAACGGCGTCCAGTGCAGGCCGGTCTGCAGATAAATGCCGTAGGTCAGGAAGAACGCGCTTTCGCAGTAAAACAGGAACGCCAGCACAAGTCCCGTTGCGAATGCCGGGTTGCGGAACAGCTTCAGGTCGACGAGCGGGTGGCCGCCCGCGCGGTCGATCCGGCGCTCCAGCGCGATAAAGAGCATGAGCACCGGCACGCTGAGCGCGAACATCGCGAAGGTCCATGCGGGCCAGCCGGCTTCGCGCCCATGCGTCATTGGATAGATGACCAGCATCAGCAGCAGCGACAGCAGCCCGACGCCCTTCAGATCGACACCGGTGCGTTCAGCGGGCTGGCTCTCCGGCACGAATCGCCACGTGCCGAGAAACGCCAGGATACCGACTGGAATGTTGAGCAGAAAGATGATTCGCCAGTCGAGGCCGAACGGGTGATACGTAATCAGCGCGCCACCGCCGAGCTGCCCGACGATCGACGAAAGCCCGAAAACAAAGCCGTAAAAACTCATCACCCTGGTTTGCTGGTGCGCCGGCACGACCGTGCGGATCGTCGCGAGCACCTGAGGCACCATTACCGCGGCGGCGACGCCCTGCACGATGCGCGACAGCACGAGCATATGGCCGCTCGTCGCGAAGCCGCACAGCGCCGACGCGAGCACGAAGGCCGCCATGCCGCCCATGAACATGCGCTTGCGGCCAAACAGATCGCCGAGGCGCCCACCGGTAATCAGCAGCACCGCGTAGGCCGACGCGTACGCCGACACGATCAGTTGCAACTGGGCATCGGTGGCATGCAGGCCGGTGTGGATCGACGGCAGCGCCAGATTGACGATGAAGTAGTCGAGCGGCGCGAGAAAGGCGCCGATGAACAGCACGGTCAGCGCGGGCCCCTGCCGCTCGAACCGCTGCGGCGTGGTCGCAGTACGGGAACCGGGCGCGCCGGCCCCCGCCGGGCACACCGCCACGCCCGATGCAGAAGGCTTCACGGATTGATTATTCATGACTGATCGTTCAAAAATTATCGAAAAAAAATCAGACGAGCGCGCGCATCGCGAGATCGACGATGGAGGTAAGTTGCTGCTCGTCGCGCGGCGTTTTGCCGAGTACGCGCAGGCCTTGCGTGATGCAGAGCAGGAATTCACCGACGGCCTTCTCGTCGAGCTTTGCGTTAAAGGCACCGCTTGCCTGCCCGCGAATCACCGCCGCCGATAACAGCGTGATGGTGCGGCGCTGGATGCATTCGATACGCTCGCGCAACGCGATGTCGTCGGCCGACATTTCGAGTGTGGCGTTGGTAATGAAACAGCTGCGCTGCGCATTCAGCGCCGAGGCGGCGCGTGCATGGTGCATCAACGCGTTGCGCAGCGCCTCTTCGGGCGGCACGTTCGCGTTCAGACGCTCGGCGAGCCGGGCAATCGAGCCGTCCGCGTAATGATCGAGCGCGGCCAGCAGCAACCCGTGCTTGTCGCCGAACACGCCGTACAGGCTGCCACGCAGCACGCCAGTCGCCTTGCAGAGATCGTCGACCGACGTGGCGTGATACCCGTGGTTCCAGAAAACCTCGCTGGCGCATGCGAGTACCGTCTGCGTATCGAACTCGCGCGGGCGGCCTCGGCCTGGCCAGACGGGCGGTTTTCTGGAGGTGTCGGGTTTGGTCATGGGATGCATATTATGACTGATTGTTCAAGAATTCAAGGGGGGGGTTCGGCGTTAGGCGGGATGCAACTTACGAATCCGTACTTCCGCTCGTTGCGCTGATACTCGAAATGTCTAACGACCCAGATTGGCGAGGAAGTCACGTGTACGTTCTGATAGATCCTGGCCGAGTCGCAACGTGAGTGCCGAAGCGTCGGCAACCTTTGCGCGTGCGGCCTCGTCCAGCTGGTCGGCCGCAACTGCCAGCCGGTCAGGAAATTTTTCCATTAGCGCATCAATGAGCACACTGGCCTGACGACGATCTTTGTCCGCTTTTGCTGCCCGCGAGGGGTCCCGTAGCGTGCTGACAATGAGCTTGTGCAGGGCGAACCGCGCAGGGTCAGGCGAACTTATACCTTGCAAATATGTGCCAAGGTATAAATCGGTCCCCGGTCGCCTGATCGCTGCCGAGGCCGGGCTCAAACAGGCGATTCGTCGCGTTTCCAATTTCCTGGATCGGTCGACCAACGTTGATTCGGCGCCCAGGCGGCCGATGGCATGGACCGAATCCGTGACCGCAACCCAGTCGGCCGCTTGCGAACCTCCCAGCCCATCAACCGGGACGCCTGCTGCACGGTGTTCTGGTTGGTGCCCGGCCGATACGCCACCGTCCGGTAGCCGAACGACGGCGACTTGACCGGCGCGGCAGCGTCCCGGTCGCCGCCCCCCTACTTCGCACCCCACGTCTGAGACGCTTTCGCAAAGAGTCCGTTGATATCGGTATTGCTGGCCGCATCGCTGGCATATGTGAACGTGCCCTGCTCCTGAATCTCGCCGGCCGCCCGCAACAACGCGCCGAGCGCCGCGCGCGCCAGCGATCCTCCCACGCTGATACGCCGCACGCCGAGCGCGGCGAGATCGTCGACGCTCAGCAACGCGCCCTGCAATCCCATCAGCACATTGACCGGACGATCGACGGACCGGACGACTTCCGCGATTTCCTCGCGACTCTTAAGGCCAGGCGCGTACAGCACGTCGGCGCCGGCTTCCTGGTATGCCTGCAGACGCCGGATCGTATCGGCGAGGTCCGCGCGGCCGACCAGATAGTTCTCGGCGCGCGCGGTCAACGTGAAGGGAAACGGTAGCGCGCGGGCCGCTTCGACGGCAGCGCGCACGCGTTCAGTGGCGAAATCGATGGCATACAGCGGATCGCCGGCGCGGCCCGTTGCGTCTTCGATCGAGCCGCCCACCACGCCCGTCGCCGCTGCCCGACGGATCGTTTCAGCGGCCTCTTGCGGCGCGTCGCCGAAGCCGTTCTCGAGGTCGGCACTCACCGGCAGATCGGTCGCCGACGCGATCTCCGCGAGATGCAGCATCATCTGTTCGCGCCCGATCGAGTTGTCCGGCAGACCGCGCGTGAACGCGTAGCCGGCGCTGCTCGTCGCGAGCGCCTTGAAACCCGCGAGCGCGAGCAGCCGTGCGCTGCCGATGTCCCACGGGTTGGGAATGACGAACGTCTCCTTGTTCTCGTGATACGTCCTTAAAAGCTGTGCTTTTTCTGATTGGGATTTCATCGCGGATTCCGTTGAAGTTCGACGGGCGGATTCATGCAACCGTACACACCATGGCTGCATACGGCGCATCTTCAGAGACATTGCCAGGCCGGGAACAGGGCCAGCGGCCCGATGGGCGCGGACGGACCGGAACCGGTCCAGAGGTCCACGCCGTTCATGCCGCCCTGACGTCCGGCAACTACCTGCTCAACTTTCGAGCGTTGCGTTCATCGAGACCTTGGCGTTCAGGACCTTCGATATCGGACAGCCCTTTTCCGCGTCGCTGGCGGCTTTGTCGAACGCCGCCTTGTCGGCGCCCGGAATCTTGACCTTCACGTCGAGGTGGGACGACGTGATCGCGAAACCGCCGTCCACCTTGTCGAGCGTGACGGTGGCCGTGGTGTCGATGCGTTCGGCCTTGAGATTCGCCTTGCCCAGTTCCGCCGACAGCGCCATCGAGAAGCAGCCCGCATGCGCAGCCGCGATCAGTTCTTCAGGATTGGTGCCGACGCCGTTTTCAAAGCGCGTCGAGAAGGAGTATTGCGTCTCCTTGAGAACCGTACTTTCGGTGGAGATCGAGCCTTTGCCGTCCTGCAGGCCGCCTTGCCAGACTGCTGATGCCTTGCGCTTCATCGCTTCTCTCCAGTAAACGCGCTGCCCGCACAGCCGCGACTTTCTTTCCATCCTTCCGCAACGGCTTCGCCCAGGGGTTTTGCGGATCGGAGGATGTCGCGCGCGCCGTGCGTCGGACAGACGTGGGCGTAGACCGATCTTCATGATAGGCGCTTACCGGTACAAGCGCCGCGACGTAACTGCTCTGCTGGCAATCGCACTTTCATTATTTCAAAACAAGTAACAATACTTATCCGGATTAGCACTTTTTCACATGAAGGCTGCGGAATAGACTTGATTCAACGGTTCAGGCAGGGCGATTAAGCCACAAAGAACCCATAATCAAACCTTGGAGGTTGTCATGAAATCCCTTCTTTCCGCAGCACTGATCGCATCCGTTCTCGCTGTTCCGGCCGTCTCGTTTGCTCAGCAGTCGAATGGTCCGCTGACCCGCGCGCAGGTTCGCGCGGAACTGGTAGCCGCGCAGAAAGCGGGTTTGCTCAACCAGAACGACACGAACTACCCGAAACTGTATTCGGCAGAGACCGCCACGCCCGCTTCGGTGACGCCGCAGCAAAATGAGGCAGTGGGCGGCGTGAAGGCTTCGGCGTCGCAATCGGGCAGCCGCCCGACGCCCGAAAATGGCATCTTCGCAACGTATCGTGGTAACTAAACAGTAACGCGCTTGCTGGCTGGCGTAGCTGCCAGCAAGCAAGCTTTGAGCAGCAAGCGAAACGCCCCGACTGGCCAGGCCAGTCGGGGCGTTTCGCATTCCGCGGCCGGTAACCGCTGGCCGATGCGTACGGTAAGGCTTATTCCGCGAACGGCAGGCTCTCCTGCCCCTCTGCGCGCATGCCGAACACGTTGAGCGTCATCGCGACCAGCGCGTAATAGCCGAGCAAACCGACGAGGTTGATCGTCACCGTGTGTCCAAAGCGTTCGACGGTCTTCGTCCAGATCGCATCGGACACGCGTTTCGCGTCGTACAGTTCGCTGGCGAAATCGAAGATGAGTGCGTCGTCGGCGTGGTCGAACGCAGGACGCTGGCCGTTGCGGATCGCCTCGGCGACGGCTTCCGGCACGCCCGCTCCCAGCGCGATCGGATGATGGATGTACCACTCGGCCTGCGCCTGCCAGCGCTGCGCCGTCACCAGAATCGCGAGTTCGGAGAGGCGCAACGGCAGTCCGGTCTGGTAACGGCAGAACGCGCCCAGCCGTTGCGCATGCTGCGCGAGTTCGGGGCTGTGAATCCAGCCGAGGAACGGTCCGTTCAGATTGCCCCGCGGCCCCGACAGGATTTCGTCGAGCACGGCTTTCTGTTCCGGCGTCGCGCGCGACGGGTCGAAGTCAGGCAGACGGTTGGTCATGGTCGGTTCGTATCAGATCGTGATGAAAGTGCGCGGTTATCACGCGGGCAACGCGGCATCGATGGCATCGGCGAGCCGGCCGACAATGTTGCCGATGTCGCCTTCCGTGCAGATAAACGGCGGCGCGAGCAGTACGTGATCGCCGTTCTTGCCATCGACCGTGCCGCCCATCGGATACACCATCAAACCGCGCTGAAACGCTTCGGCCTTGATCTTCGCGTGAAGCTTCAGGGTGGCATCGAACGGCGTTTTCGTCGCGCGGTCGCGCACCAGTTCGACGCCGACAAAGAGACCCCGGCCACGCACGTCGCCGATATGCGGATGCTGCGCGTAGTGCCCGCGCAGCAGCGCGCGCAACTGCTCGCCGCGCGCCCGGACATTGTCGAGCAACGCGTCTTCGGCGATCACGCGCTGCACTTCGAGCGCGGCCGCGCATGCCGTCGCGTGACCGATATACGTGTGACCGTGCTGGAAAAATCCCGACCCGCCGGTAATCGTCTGGTAGATCCGGTCGCTCACGAGCGTCGCGCCGATCGGCTGATAACCGGCGCCGAGGCCCTTCGCGATGGTCAGCAGATCGGGCGCGACGCCGTCTTCGTCGCATGCGTACAGATAGCCGGTGCGCCCCATGCCCGACATGATTTCGTCGAGGATCAGGAGTACGCCGTAGCGGTCGCACACCGCGCGAATCTTGCGGAAGTACTCGCGTACCGGCGGCACCGCGCCGGCCGTCGCGCCCACGACGGTTTCCGCGACAAAGGCCGCGACCGTATCGGGGCCGAGCGTCAGGATCTTCTGTTCAAGCTCGTCGGCAAGACGCTGCGCGAACGCTTCTTCCGTTTCGTCCGCGCGCTGCTCGCGATACGCGTAGCACGGGCTCACGTGATGCGCCTCGATCAGCAATGGCAGGAACGGCTCGCGCCGCCATGCATTGCCGCCGATCGCGAGCGCGCCTAGCGTGTTGCCGTGATAGCTCTGCCGGCGCGCGATGAAATGGCGCCGCTGCAATTCGCCCTTCTCGACGAAGTACTGCCTGGCGAGCTTGAGCGCCGCTTCGATCGCCTCCGAGCCGCCCGAGACGAAGTACACATGGTCGAGGCCTTCCGGCGCGTCGGCCACCAGACGGTCGGCGAGCTCCTCGGCCACGCCGGTGGTGAAAAACGACGTGTGCGCGTAAGGCAGTTGCCGCGCCTGCCGGTTCATCGCGTCGATCACGCGCTGGTTGCTGTGCCCCAGACACGAAACCGCCGCGCCGCCGGATGCATCGATATAGCGCTTGCCGGTCGAATCGATGATTTCGATACCGTCACCGGCGACGGCTACGGGCAATGCCTTCTTCGGCATCCGGTGAAAGACGGTGGACATGCGATTCCTTTTGACGAGCGGCGAGTTTCAACACGCGATGTGCATTTATACATCATCGCAACATATGTTGTCAAAAAAGATGCCGTCACATCATATGAATACGCGGGTCTAACCCGGATCAGGCGACGTAAGCGCCCTTCGCATGCAGCGCGCGCTCGGCCTGTTCGAGCTGCTCGACGGCGCCCGCGCCTTCGAGTGCCAGCAGATGCGCGACCAGCGATTCGGCGATCGCCGTGGCGGCCACCAGCGAAGGAAAGAACGACGGGCTGTCGTGAGAAAAGATCAGCACCTTGTCGGCGTTCAGCGCGATCGGGGAAACCGCGCTGTCGGTGATGGCGATCAGCTTGCTGCCTTTTTCCAGCGCCGCTTCGGCGACGCGCACGGCTTCGACCGAATACGGCGCGAAGCTGATGACGATCGTCGCGCTGTCGCAATCGATGCCGCGCAACTGCATTTCGAGCGTGCCCGCCTCGCCGGTTAGCAGTGACACCGATGAGCGAAACAACCGGTAGCCATACACGAGCCCGAACGCGACCGCGTAGCACGAGCGAAACCCGCCGACGTGTACGTGCGGCGCGCGCCGCAGCACGCGCGCGGCCTCGACGGTGACGCGCGCGTTGTGGGCCGCGGTCAGTTCGAGATTGTGTTGCTGCGCGACGAGCAGGTCGTGCGCAAGCGCATCCTTGGCATTGGCCTTGACGAGCGAACGCGCGCGGCTGGTGAGCGGCTCGGGCCGCGTGCGCACGCGCGCGACGAACAGGTCACGCAGTTCGTTCCAGCCTGGAAAGCCGAGTTGCTGTGAAAGCCGCACGAGCGACGCGGGTTGCACCTGCGCGCGCTCGGCCACCTTGCGCATCGAGGACACCGCGACTTCGTCGGGATGATCGAGCAGAAATGCCGCGCCCATCTGGAATTGCGGGCTCAGTTCGGAAAAGCGCGCCCGGATCAGGGCGGCGAGCTGGTCGAAACTGTCGGGCATGCGATGTACCGGAGAGGAGGTTGACAACAAATGTTACCACCCGGGGCATCGCATGCGCCGCGGGGGGCTATAGCAACGCCACCACTCTCACATCGCCCTGTTCCGCCGAAGCCACGACCTTGCCGGCCACGCGTGTGAACGTGATCGTCACCGAGGCATCGCCCACGCGCAGGTCCCCGACTTCGAGCCAGTCGATACCATCCGGCAGCATCGGCTGTTCGATCAGGACTTCGCGCCTGTCGGCGTCGATCGTGATGCCGAGACACGCTTCCAGCATCATGAACGGCGACCCCGCGGCCCATGCCTGCGGCAGACACGCGACCGGATACGCGGTGGGCGGCTCGCCGCGACGGCGCGGGAAGCCGCAGAAGAGTTCAGGCAGCCGCATATCGAAGTTCACCGCCGCCTGGAAGAGCGCCTGCAGCAGACGCACCGCCGCGCCCTTCGCGCCGTAGCGCGCGAGGCCGCGCGCGCACAACGCGTTGTCGTGCGGCCAGACGGAACCGTTGTGATACGCCATCGGGTTGAAACGGGCCTGGTCGGCGGCAAGCGTGCGCACGCCCCAGCCGGTATGAAAGAGCGCCGATTCGAGCCCGCGCGCCACTGCTTCGCCGCGCTCCTTTCGGGCAAGTCCGAACGCGAGCAGATGCCCGGCGTTAGATGCCATCACGCGGCACAGGTCGCCGTGACCATCGAGCGCGATACCGTAGAAGCCCATGTCCTCCATCCAGTACTTCTCTTCGACGCACTGACGAATCGACGATGCGCGTTTCGCGTAGCCC